>DASUVL010000289.1:0-5583 GCA_036379015.1 Niastella sp. | reverse complement strand
AATAGCGAGTTCATCTTTTTATCAACCGCCACCTTTACATAATTGGCGTCGGCGATGTACTGTGGTTCTTTCAGCACCTGCATCAGGGAAGCGACCTGTACTTTTTCTCCTTCGGCACCTTCAAATACCTGTAATAATTTTTGAAGCGGTTCTTTTTTTACAAAAGGTTCATCGCCCTGCACATTTACTACGATATCTGTTTCCATATCGGCCACCGCTTCGGCAATACGGTCGCTGCCGCTTTCATGTTCCTGGCGGCTCATACAGGCTTTGCCGCCATGGCTGACAATTTCATTAAAAATAATTTCACTATCTGTAACCACCCAAACCTCATCAAATAAATCGGTGGCTACGGTGTTGTCATAAGTGTGTCGAATAACTGTTTTGTTTCCCAGTAACTGCATTAATTTGGCAGGAAACCGGGTAGCCGCATAGCGTGCCGGGATCATTGCAATTTTTTTCATCGGGATAAAGATAAGAAAAGCCACCCTGAATGATGTCTAAACGCTTTGATTTCGTTATATTTGAATAGGTCCATTTTTTCCCTCCAACGAATTGCCTGCCAGTCATTGAAATTTTCCAAAACTAATCTGTATGCAAGCCACCGAATTGCTAAAATCTTATTTTGTTGATACCAATACCTGGGATGAAATGTACATGGAGTCTTCCGTGCGCGAACAATACCAGCGGGTAGTGGCCTTTATGCAGCAATTGAACCTGGAAGAATTGAATAAAAAAGAAGAGCTGGCCAAACGGCTTTTTATGAGCCAGGGGGTAACTTTCACGGTTTATAGCGGCGACGAAGGCATCGAAAAAATTTTCCCATTCGATATCATTCCCCGCATTATTACCTCAGCTGAATGGGACCATATTGAAAAAGGCATCAAGCAACGGCTGAAGGCCCTGAACCTTTTTTTGAAAGACGTATATCACAATCAGTTTATATTAAAAGATGGCGTTGTGCCCATCGACATGATTTACAGTTGTGCGCATTATTTGCGCGAAATGCACAACCTGCAAGTTCCTTACGATCTCTATGTGCATATTGCGGGCATTGACCTGATCCGCAACAACGACGGTTCTTTTTATATACTGGAAGATAACCTGCGAACGCCGAGCGGTGTAAGTTATATGCTGGAGAACCGCGAAATCACCAAACGCTTATTTCCCGATCTGCTGCCACAGAATAATGTGCGTAGCGTAATAGAATATCCAAATATATTACACAGGAACCTGGTATCCCTGTCGCCCAGGCAAACTGCCAATCCCACTATTGTATTACTCACGCCCGGTATTTATAATTCTGCCTACTTTGAGCATACCACGTTGGCGCGCTTGATGGGGGTAGAATTAGTAGAAGGGCGCGACCTGGTGGTGGATAATCACCGGGTGTATATGAAAACCACCCATGGCTTGCAGCTGGTTGATGTTATTTATCGCCGGGTAGATGATGAGTTTTTAGACCCGCTGACCTTTAACCCCAATAGCGTATTGGGTATTCCGGGCATTATGAACGCCTATCGCAAAGGGAATGTCGCTATTGTAAATGCGGTGGGCAACGGCGTGGCCGACGATAAAGCTATATATTGTTATGTACCTGATATGATCCGTTATTATCTGAATGAAGAGCCCATTTTAAAAAATGTGCCCACCTATCGGTTGGATGATCCGGAACACCAGGAATACGTTTTCAAGAATATCACCCAAATGGTGGTTAAAAAAACCAATGAAAGTGGCGGGTACGGCATGTTAATGGGCAATACAGCCAGTGAAGAGGAAATAAAAAATTACTGTGTGGCTATTAAAAAAGACCCACGCCAGTTTATTGCACAGCCCATAATCAGTTTATCATCGGCGCCCTGCTATATGCAGGGGAAACTGCAACCGCGCCGGGTTGACCTGCGCCCCTACGCTTTGTGCGGACCAGATGGCATTGAGATCGTTCCGGGTGGGTTAACCCGCGTTGCCCTGCGCGAAGGTTCGCTGATCGTTAATTCATCGCAGGGTGGGGGAAGTAAGGACACGTGGGTTTTGGCTGGGTAGTTAGCAAATTTGAATATTTGAAAATGTGCTAATGGAAAGGCAACAGGTGAAGAAATATTGAATATCGAATATTCAATATAGAATGTTGAAGTGAAACTAGTCGGGAGGCCGACAAAATTTCAACCTTCCCGAACAAAAGGACTAAAAACTATAAACCAAAAACCGGAAACAATTACTAATGCTTAGTAGAGTTGCTGATAGTTTATTCTGGATGAGCCGTTACATTGAACGGAGCGATGGTATTTTACGAATGCTCAAAGTCAATTACGCGTATTCGCAGGATAGCATTATGGAATTTTCCTGGAAACCGGTCCTGCGCCTGTTTACTTATGTAGATGAAGCAGAGGCCAAAAAGCTGGAAACAAATCCACGCGCCATTTTGCAATATATCGTAACTGACAAAGGGAATCCCAATGCCGTTGTGAACATTGTAACCAAAGCCCGCGAAAATGCCCGTAGCGTGCAGGACCACATCACCAAAGAGCTGTGGCAATGTTTGAATGATTATTATCATACGACAAAAGAAGAATGGCTGACTAATTGGCTGCAGAAAGACGACCCTATAACCATATTGGATGTGCTGATAAAGCAGGGATTATTGTATTACGGAACAGCCGATATAACCATGTCGCGCGGCGAGGGATATTCCTTTATGAACATCGGCAAATTCCTGGAACGAGCCATATTATCGGTTGACCTGCTCAATGTGCGTTTTATTAATAATAAATATGAAATAGACCCTAAGGCCGATGCGCCTTACTGGAAATATTTGTTGTTGTCTATTGCCGGGTATGAGTTATACCTGAAAACTTACCGCTCGGGCTTTGACGTGCGAAATGTAGTGGAACAGGTGGTGCTGAATAATCATTTTCCCCGGTCAATAATATACTCTATTACCCGCTTGCAGCGTTATTTCGACCGGCTGAAGCAGGAGGGTAAAGTGAATAACTACCAGCAGCTTGATTTTATGATCGGCAAATTGCTGAGCAAGGTGCGTTATTCTACCCCCGAAACGATTATTAGTCAAAACCTTCACCAATACTTACTTGATATCAAGAACGATTTATTTGCCATTGCAAATGCCTTGAATCAATGTTGTTTTGCATATTCTTAAACCAGAACGGACTTCCTATTTTTGCTAATCATGCCACAATTCAAAATCCATCACGTTACGAGGTATTCGTACGAAGTTCCGGTTAGGGATAGCGCCAACCAGATCATTTTGTTCCCTGTGAAAGATGAGTACCAGACCGTACAGAAACAGGATCTTACCATAACCGGTGAACCGCCGGTGGATATTTATAAAGATTATTATGGTAATGAAGTGGGTTCATTTACGTTTGCCGAACCGCATCGGGAGATGGTGATTGACTCAAAAATTGAAGTGACCACCAGGAACAGGGCTTTGCCAGATGATATGCTGCCCAAAGAAGAGCAATGGCGTGCTTTACAGGCAATGAGGTACCAGGTGCCTTTTATTGATTTTCTGAAACAGGAATCCTGTGAATTCGTGCATGAAATAAAAAGGGATACCCTGGTAGGGCAACACGGGCAGTTTACCCCAATGGTTGCTGCGCAGAAGCTGAATGAATATGTTTACAAGGAGTTTCAGTATATAAAAGGGGTTACCAGTGTTGAAACGACCCCGGATGAAATATGGAAATTGAAAGCCGGTGTTTGCCAGGATTTTGCCCATATTTTACTGGTTATGTTACGTATGACCGGCATTCCCGCCCGCTATGTGAGCGGTTATATTTGTCCGAACCGCAACGGTATGCGCGGAGAAGGCGCCACCCATGCCTGGGTTGAAGCCAATATACCGGCCTATGGCTGGCTGGGTTTAGACCCCACCAATAACTGTTTTGTAAACGACCTGCATATACGACTGGCCGTGGGCCGTAATTTCAGCGATTGCTCACCGGTAAAAGGAACATACAAAGGCACCTCCAATCATCGCCTGGATGTAGGCGTGTCTGTTAGTTATGAAGATGGACATGTGCAGGATGACCAGGCTACTGTTACTGTATTAACGCCACAGCCCATCACGAATGGGCAACAAAAGGGTGACGACAATTCATACCGGAGATATATGGAGATGATACAGCAGCAACAACAGCAGTAGTTGACATGTTGACGAGTTAACTAGTTAACATGTTAACTTGTCAACTCAGTAATCAGTTTTGATATTCTTATTGAACGGCAATTTCAGCTGGTACATCAAACTCTCATCTGTTTTCCCATCCAGAACATCCAGCCCGTAATGTAGTTTCCTGGGGTCGCAGTAAGCGAAGGTGCCAAAAATGCGATCCCACAGGGAAAAGATATTCGCGTAGTTGGTATCTGTATACGGCCGTTTATAATGATGATGTACCTTATGCATATTGGGCGAAACGAATATCCAGCTGATAGGTTTATCGAGCCACATGGGTACGCGAATATTGGCATGGTTAAAATGCGTAAAAATGGCTGACACACTACGATACAAAAAATACATCCCGATAGAGATCCCAAACAGGTATACACCCAGTATCGTAAAACATTCCCTGAACAACCATTCGCCAGGGTGGTGACGGGTGCCGGTGGTAACGTCAACTTTGGTATCGCTGTGATGGATCATATGGAACTTCCACATCCATTTTACTTTATGCATCATATAATGCGGGGCATACTGGGCCAGGAGGTCCATAAAGAAAAGACCTAGCACAATTTTGGCCCATAGCGGTAACGTAAATAAGTTCAGCAACCCAAAATCATTATCGGTTACCCATTTGCAGGCCAAAATGGTAATAGAACCCAGCACTATATTCAGTACAACGGTGGTGAACAGGAATACGAGGTTAACGCTGGCGTGTTTATAGCGTTTCCAGGAAAAGGTGAAGAGTGGGTAATATCCTTCCAGCAGCCAGAAAAAAACCATACCGCCAAGCAGAATGGCCATCCGTTGCCAGGGGGCAATATTCTCCCAAAATTGCATGAAAGCTTCCATGGCAGATAAATCGTTTGTACCAGTAATTTACGCAGAAAATTCCGTTAGGTAATGGACTGGCGGGGCGAATGGGGCATTTTAAGAATTCATTGATGAGATATGAATTTTTGTCACAATATAAAGGCGTAAATGCCACACGAAATGGAGAATGAACTCATTTTACGCTTCCGGGCATCGGATAATTGTTTAAAGGAGGCGGTTAAATTTTTTTTGCGGCACAAAAAAAAATTCTGCAACAAATAAATATTTTTTGTAGCAGAATAATTTTTTCTGCTACGGTTAATTTTTTTCTGTCACATTTATTTTTTTTCTGCGTCACAAAAACTTTTTTTGTGACACAAAATTTTTAAACGCGACACACAAATTTTTTCTGCAACGGATAATTTATTTCTGCAACACAAAAAAACATTCTGCTACGGCTAATTTTTTTCCGCATCAAAAAAAACTTTTGCTATCGTTTTACCTTTTTTTGCCGTCATAAAAAGAAAAAGCCTCCCGACGTCGGGAGGCTTTTTCTTTTTATGACGGCAAAAAAAGGTAAAACGATAGCAAAA
>DASUVL010000288.1:0-11957 GCA_036379015.1 Niastella sp. | reverse complement strand
AGTTCAGAAACCCCAATTACGCGGGGCTGAAATGTTTGCTTCGCAACTGGCTACCCACCTTAATGAAAAGGGACACAGAGTAATTATTGTATTCGTTTTTCCGGGCAAAGCACCTTTGCCTTTTACCGGAATAACAAAACACCTGAATGGTTCGCCCAAAAAACGTTTCTGGGATATTAAAGCCTGGCGCAACCTGGCTAAGATCATCAGCGAGGAAGTACCTGATATTATTCAGGCCAATGCAGGTGATACGTTAAAGTATGCGGTGTTATCGAAATTGTTTTTTAAATGGAAAGAACCCATTGTTTTTCGAAATGCCAGCACCATCAGCTTGTATATAAAAACAGCTCCTGCTAAAATATTGAACGGCTTTTTTTTCAGGTATGCCAGTAGGATCGTTTCGGTAAGCAAAACATCAGCAACGGATTTTGCGAAATTGTTCCCGCAATTCAAGGAACGGATCGTAACAGTACCCATTGGGATAGAGAAGATGGAGCTATATAGCGGAGGTGAAAATAATCCATTGATAAGCGCTTCGAAACCGGTCCTGGTGCATGTGGGTGGGTTTACCTATGAAAAGAATCACGTTCGCTTAATAGAGATATTTGAAGGAATACGGAAAAAACAGCCCGGCGCCAGCTTACACCTTGTAGGCAGCGGACCGCTTCAAACGCAAATAGAGGAGTTGGTTAAAGAAAAAGGGCTCACACAGCATGTGCAGTTTTACGGGTTCCGGAATGATGCGATGCGGTTTATTAAAAATGCTGATGTGCTATTACTGCCAAGCATCATTGAAGGCTTGCCCGGTGTGATTTTGGAAGCATTTTATTGCAAAACACCGGTAGTTGCATATGATGTAGGCGGTATTGGTGAAGTAGTGATCAACAATAAAACAGGTCGCCTTGTGCAAAAGGATAATGAAGAAGCGTTTGTTGACAATGTACTGGCAGCGCTCAATAATACTTCAGAAAACCAACAAATGGTACAAAATGCCTGGCAGTTGGTTATGAGTGAATACCTGAATGTTCATATTGCCAGAAGGTTTTTAGAAGTATATAGATCGATAAAGGCATAGCACCCCAGTCATTTGTTTACAACCACTGTAATAACTTAATACATGGATACCTTGAATAAAACATATATCCGTCAATTGTATCAGGAAAAAGAAACTATCCCGGTGCTACATATAATTAAATCACTGGGCCGTGGGGGAGCAGAGATGTTGTTGCCCGAAACGTTGCGTCAGCACGATAAGCAAAAATTTGAGTTTCATTATATCTATTTTCTGCCCTGGAAAAATCAGATGGTATCGGCTATTGAAGAAGAAGGCGGAAAAGTGGTTTGTGTTCAGGCTAAGAACAATGCCTCGATATTACTGGCTGTACGCAAGATTGCAGCATATGTACGTAAACATAATATTCAACTGATCCATTGTCACCTACCCTGGGCTGGTATGGCAGGTCGATTGGTTGGTAAACTAACCGGAGTACCGGTAGTGTATACCGAGCATAATAAATGGGAGCGCTACCATAAGCTTACCTACCTGTTAAATAAATTCAGTTTCCCAAGCCAGGAACGTGTAATTGCTGTGTCAGAAGAAGTAGCCAATTCAATTAAAATAAATTATGGCAAGCCAAAGCCGCTGGTGCAAGTAGTTGCCAATGGTACCGACACCGTGAAGTACGCTCGTACACAAAACATTGGAAATGATATTCGCAAGGAATTGAATATCCCGGCAACAGCCACGGTGATCGGTATAACCTGTGTATTCAGGGTTCAAAAACGGTTGAGTACCTGGCTTGAAATAGCCCAGGTGCTGCATGCAAAACATCCGGATACTTTTTTTATTATTGTGGGAGATGGGCCATTGCGTGACGAGGTTCATGCCAAAGCAAAAGTATTGGGGACAGATAAATATGTGTTTTTTGCCGGGCTGCAAACCGAAACCCGTCCCTATTTTACAGCAATGGATGTGTTTATGATGAGTTCTGAATTTGAGGGACTGCCCATTGCCTTATTGGAAGCGATGAGTATGAATTGTGTTCCGGCCTGTACAGCCGCTGGAGGAATACCGGAAGTAATAAAAGACGGTGTAAATGGCATTTTGGTTCCGGTTCAACAACCCATGCAATTGGTAGAACGGTTGTCGCAGTTGATGCAACACCCCGGGCAGATAGCAGAAATGAAGCAGGCTGCCCGCGAAACAGTTATCAATTCCTTCAGCATGAAGAAAATGGTGGGTGAGCTGGAAGTGATATACAACGATTTGATTAAACAATAAAATTCAGGACTGTGATAGGTGGAATAATTTTGATGATCCTGTTTTTTGTAGCAACGATTCCCTTGCTGCAAATGATGAAAAAGCGTTTGCCCTGGTTTCAGGTTGGCTTGATGAAAAACCTGTACTGGTTTCATATGCTGTTTTGTATCATTTACTACATATTTCAGTTATTCTCCCGGTCTGACTCGCAAGATTATTATCTGCGGCCGCAAACAAATTATGCCACCTGGTTTAGTGCATATAATACGGGTACCCCTTTTATTGATTTTATAGGCTATCCGTTTATCAATTACCTGGGTTTTACCTTTGAAATGATGTTTGTGTTGTTTGCTTATCTGGGATACTGGGGCTTCGTTTACTTTTATGTTTACTTTAAAGAGAACGTTAGATACAAGCATAAGTTCCTGGGCATGGAGCTGATTGCGTTACTGATGTTTTTGCCCAACATGCACTTCTGGACTGTTTCATTGGGTAAAGGATCGTTCATCTTCTGGGGACTGGGCATGGTAATGTATGGCCTCAGCCAATTAAAAACGCGTAAAGCACATTTGATCATAGGCTTATTGATCATTTACCACGTACGTCCGCACGTATTTTTGTTCATGGCCGTTGGTATTGTGGTAGGCTTGTTCACTGGCAAACAAAAAGTACCCTTGTGGCAAAAGTTGCTGGTGTTTGGGGCCAGTGTGGGGGCAATGGTGTTGTTGTACGATAAGATCATGGCCTTCTCAAAAATAGATGGGGATAACGTGATGCAGAGCTTTAACCAGTTTTCGGCTGTTCGGGCATACGAGCTGTCCAAAGCGGGGTCGGGGATTGATATTTCGAATTATCCGCTGGCGTTGAAATTATTTACCTTCTGGTTTCGCCCGTTATTTATAGATTCACCGGGAGCCATGGGCCTGCTGGTTTCTTTTGAAAATATGTTATATCTGGCTTTAACAGCCAAGCTGTTTCAAAAAGGATTTATTAAATTTTTACGAACTGGATCGGCACTGTTAAAAACAAGTGCAGTAATATTTCTCGCTACTTCTTTTGCCCTGTCGAATACTATGTCAAATATGGGGATCATCATCCGACAAAAAAGTATGATCATGTACTTTTTGTTATTTGTGATCGTAGCGTTTTTGGATTACAAAAAGCATGTGAAAGTAATGAAGCGACAACGGGCTATACAGGCGAGAGAAGAAACACCGCCTGTTAAGGAAGTAAAGCTGGCGATTGCGGCCAGGGGGCAGTAGATGATCGCGAAACGGCAAACGGCAATAGACCTCTTAAATTTAACCTCGAATCTCAAAACTAACAACTCTACGCCTGCCCTCCCGACACGTCGGGATCGGGGATGGGAGATAAACTTAAAACTTATTTATGCAAGGCATTTTCACCATATCGCTCGATTTTGAACTACACTGGGGTGTTTTCGATAAGAGAGACCGGCAGGCGCGTGAAGCCTGCTATAAAAATACGCTACGCATCATTCCGCAAATGCTGGAGATGTTTTCCAAATACGATGTGCATGTAACTTGGGCAACAGTAGGTAGCCTGTTTGCGGCAAACCAACAGGAGTGGGAAGAATTCAGTCCTTCAGTTGAGCCTGATTATGCGGTAGAAAATTATTCGGCGTATAAATGGGTACGGCAACATGGGATGTCATCACAATACCAATGGGCGCATTTTGCCCCTGAAGAAGTTGCGATGATCTTAAAATACCCCGGACAGGAACTGGCTACGCATACATTTAGTCACTATTATTGCCTGGAACGGCAACGGGAGCAAATGGCTTTTGATGCCGACCTGAAAGCGGCTGTTAAAGCTGCCAAAAAGTTTAATGCGCCTATGCAGTCGCTTGTGTTTCCCCGTAACCAATTCAATCCTGAATATCTTAAAATATGCTATAATAATGGCATCAAAACGGTCCGGTCGAATCCGGCAGGGTGGTTTTGGTCGCCTGTAACAAATGGTGGCGCCGGTTTCCTGCGCAGGGTGTTCCGTACTGCAGATGCGTATATACAGGTGGGTGGTGTCAGAACTTCATATCCGGTAAGTGATATTAAGGTTACTCCCGGCGAACCATTACAATTGCCTGCCAGCCGTTTTTTACGACCCTGGAACCCGAAATCGGAGTTGGCCAATAAAATGAGATTACGCAGATCGTGCCAGGAGATCCGTATTGCAGCGCAGCGTAAAGAAGTGTATCATTTGTGGTGGCACCCCGAAAACTTTGGTGATTATCCCGAGCAGAATTTGCAAAGCCTGGAAGTGCTGCTACAGACCTACAAAAAGTGTAAAGAAAAATATGGAATGACGAGTTGGAGTATGAGTGAGTATGATAAATATTTGTGTGGAAACGGTGAACAGAAAGCGGTAAAGCAAATGGAAAAAATACTGCAATAAGCCTGGGTAAAGGCAAATGATATTTCAGCCAGATAGCCACATAGGAACATGGTCAATCTCTTTATTGACTAATAAAATATTTGTGAATGCTATGTTTCTATGTGCCTATTTGGTAAAAAAATAATACAAGCGTATAATGAAGCATGCCTGTAATTCAGGAGTCATTAATAATAACAGGATATTACTTTAGATTTTAGCCCTTAAAATAAATCAACAGCCGGACTTACCGGCTCTTCATGGCTTATGAACTATTTAAAATAGTTCCATGTCGCCTAAAGAATAGCCCCAGTTTTTAATGTCCAATAATTCAGGAAATCGCTCATTCATATTCAGATCTCTTACGGTAACAATGGGACCACGGTGTTGAACAGGTATTATCCCCATCCAGTTAAGAGCGGATTTATATGACTGATATTGCTGACCTGAAAATGAAATGACCTGAATTTTATTGCTTTTACAGTAGGAGAGAACCATCTTACTTATCCGGGAGTTGATGCGTCTGTTTGTTGGTGCATTATTGAAAAGCATACAATCTACCAGGCGCAGCTCTCTGGTAAAAGAATGAGGTTTTATGCGGCCAATGAGTAAGAAATTTTCGAAGTCGGTGAAATAATTATACCTGAACAAAGGGTTGTCGGCATAGCGCCACTGGATATAAGAAGCAGAAAGCAAGGTGTTTAATTGGTCGGTATTGCTTGCGTAATTGTCTATTAATCCAAATACTTTTGGGTCCCACAATTGTTCAGGTGTAGGATCTTCAGGCTCCGATGCTGTTTTTCCTTTCTTGAATGCAAGGGCATAAGCCAGCGCAATGGGGTTTCGTACTTTGAGTTTTAATGGCATTCGGCCTTGCTGAACCCAGCCCATTTTTAAATACCCGGGCCGGCTTTGATCGTTGGGAGTATTGAATACGAAATGAATGCCTTGTTGCTTACATAATTCAAGTTGTTGCAGGGTTAATTTTTTAAAGATGCCTTTTCCCTGGTGATCGGGGTGAGTAGCCGTATCAACGGCGCGAATGGCTTTATAAACAGAGCCTTTCCACTTCCATTGCCATTGCATGAATGCTCTTAACCCGATCAATGTGCCGTTTTCTTCGGCCAGCAAAACAAATGAAGCGCCAAACGGATTCTGTTCATGTTTCCAGGTCCACAGGGCTTCTGATTTTGGAATAAGGCCTTCACCCAAAGATTTTTTCAGTAACTCGATCATGGCGGGTTTGTCTTGGGGGGAAGCAGGTCGTATTTGCATGGTTAGTAAATTATAATTGATTGAAACTACATAAATGTATACATAGTTTGTTATGCCAATAAAAACAATTGAATGCACATTGTAAAATAAAATACAAATTATTTTCTTAATTCCAATGGAGCAGTTGTCTAAAAATAAGCATTCTTTATAGCGTACCCGAATTCCCAGGTATCGTACACAAATTGTACAACATGAAATCATCTCATAAACTGATCCGCATAACAACCGTACCGGTGTCATTAAGTGTTTTGCTCAAAGATCAGCTTAGGTATATGTCGGGTCATTTTGAATTACTGGCGGTTTCCTCCCCTGATAAAATACTGGAACAGGTTGGAACTCGTGAAGGTGTGAGAACCGAACCAATTGTTATGACCCGTGCTATTACTCCGGTGAAAGATTTAAAGGCATTATGGAAATTGTACCGGTTATTGAAAAAAGAGAAACCGGCTATTGTACATACCCATACGCCCAAGGCAGGATTGCTGGGCATGATGGCAAGCCGAATGGCTGGTGTTCCTATTCGCATGCATACGGTGGCCGGTTTGCCATTAATGGAAAATACCGGGGTAAAAAGAAAAGTGCTTGATTTTGTTGAACGGCTTACCTATAGTTGTGCTACGGGTGTTTATCCGAACTCCAAACACCTGGCTGGTTTTATATTGCAGAATAAGTTTTGTAAGGCGCAAAAAATGAAAGTGTTGGGGAATGGAAGCAGCAACGGCATCAATACCCGTTTTTTTCAACCTGGTGAGGAGTTAAATAAAACGGCATGTGAGCTGAAAAAACAGTTTGGGCTAACCGATAAAGATTTTGTGTTTGTCTTTGTGGGCAGGCTCGTAAAGGACAAAGGAATTGAAGAACTGGTAGAAGCGTTCAACCTGCTGAAAGAAAAACATCCGCATATTAAATTATTGCTGGTTGGTCCGTATGAGCCCGAGCGCGATCCGCTGGCGCCAGCTACAAGAGAAATTATAGAAACGGATAAGTCAATCATTCATGCAGGATTTCAACAGGATATCAGGCCGTATTTGATGATCAGCCAGGCGTTAGCATTCCCCTCATACCGCGAAGGGTTTCCGAATGTGCCTATGCAGGCCGGTTGTTTTAATTTACCTTCTATAGTAACAGATATCAACGGTTGTAATGAGATCATCGAAGATGGTAAGAACGGATTGATCATTCCAGCAAAGAGAGTACCGGAACTTCAGCAGGCTATGGAAAGCCTATTGACAAATTCGGCTTTATATCTAACTTTGCAGTCCAATGCGCGAAAGATGATTGTGGATCGTTATGAGCAAAAATATCTTTGGGAATTGTTGTTAAAAGAATATCACGACCAGTTAAAAGCCCATGCAATTATATCGTAATTATTTAAAAAGGTTTTTTGATTTTATAGTAAGCCTGATTGCTTTTTGTTTACTATTACCCTTGTTTATTGTTATTACTGCATCGCTTTTTATTGCTAACCAGGGTAGCCCTTTTTTCGTGCAGCAACGGCCTGGAAAAAATGGGCGCATCTTCAGACTGGTTAAGTTTAAAACAATGAACGATAGAAAAGATGCAGCGGGAAATTTATTGCCCGATACAGAACGGTTAACGGCGATGGGAAGTTTCATCAGAAAAACATCACTTGATGAAATTCCGCAATTAATCAATGTCATTAAAGGTCAAATGAGTTTGATTGGTCCGCGACCGTTGTTGGTGGAATACTTGCCTTTATATAACGACAAGCAAAAGAGGCGACATGAAGTTCGGCCGGGTATAACCGGATGGGCGCAGGTGAATGGACGTAATGCCATTGGCTGGAAAGAAAAATTTGAACTGGATGTATGGTATGTTGATAATGTAGATTTTCGCCTGGATTGTAAGATTGTATTTTTCACTATTACGAAAGTTTTAAAGCGTGAAGGCGTTAGCCAGGAGGGGCATGTAACCATGACAAAGTTTGAAGGAAATTGAAACTTTCATTAGAATAGGTTGGTAATATATTTGACCTTCTATTATCAGTTTGGTACTAAAAAATAAGCCTGATTTTTAAACTTTATTAAACCTTAGTGACTCCTTTATGATCCGCTTTTCGCCACCTTACATTGATGATGATATCATCAAAGAAGTAACTACTATTTTGCAAAGCGGTTGGCTTACCACTGGCCCCGCCACAAGACAGCTTGAAAAGGAAATGGCTACTTTTTGCAATATAGAACATGCACTTGCTGTAAACTCCGCTACATCGGGTATGATGCTTATGCTGCATTGGTATGGTATTACCAAAGGCGATGAAGTTATTGTACCTGCTTATACATACTGTGCTACTGCCCTGGCTGTAATGCATGTGGGTGCCAGGCCGGTGATGGTTGATGTGGGCAATGATTTTAACATAGATTGCGAAAAGATAAAAGACGCAATTACTGAAAAAACAAAAGCAATTATTGCAGTTGATTTCGCTGGCTGGCCTTGCGATTACGATGGCATATACAGCATAGTAAACGATGCTGCCATAAAAAATAAATTCCAACCTTCCTCCGATGCACAGCGTAAGCTGGGAAGAATTATGATCATGGATGACGCTGCCCATGCCCTGGGTGCAACCTATAAAAACAAGCCTATAGGTTCATGCGCCGATGTAACTGTTTTTTCATTGCATGCAGTAAAAAACATAACCTCTGCAGAAGGTGGTATTATTGCACTTAACCTGCCTGCACCTTTCAGCAATGAAGAAGAATATAACAAGCTTCGGGTGTGGAGTTTGAATGGCCAAACAAAAGACGCATTTACAAAAGCCAAAGCAGGTGCCTGGCAATATGATGTTATATATCCCGGGTTCAAAATGAATATGCCCGATGTGCTGGCTGCAGTAGCGCTTGCACAATTCAAGAAGTATGAAAACATGTTGCTGATCGAAAGAAAAAGGGTATTTGATTTTTATAGCAACATTTTTTCAAAATACGATTGGGCTATTTGTCCACCTTACCAGCAAGTGGATTGTTTATCATCGTATCATCTGTATCCGTTGCGCATTAAAAATATTCAGGAGGCAGAGCGTAACAAGATCATTGAAGGTATTGCCGGCCGTTCGGTGGCAGTAAATGTGCACTTTACACCATTGCCCATGCTGACTGTTTTCAAAGAAGCGGGGTATAATATCAAAGATTATCCTTCTGCCTATGATCTTTATAGTAATGAAATATCGCTTCCCATATATCCGCAGTTGACCAACGATCAGTGCAAAACGGTAACAGAAGCGGTTATTGAATCGGTAAAAGAATTGCGACCAGTAAAAAAACTGCTCTATTCATTATTGTTCCCGGTATTGATATTGATGGGGAGTTTTGATAGCTCAATGCTTTCTGAAGAGAGTGACAAAGAAGAAACATACACGTATGCGGAAGGCTTTGAGAAGCGAAAAACAGGCCGTTATTACCGGCTTACCGGTTAGACCTTGCATTTTGAAGTGTTTTACTACAACCCTGGTCAAACTTTTTTATTAATGATAAGTGCATATGCAGGTGCTCATGTACAGGAATGACATTTGCACAATTATAATATTGCGTATCAAATATTAAAATGTAATTTTACATGATTATATTTGATGCGCTTTTGTTATACTTACCTGATTTGTATTGATTGAAAAGTTAATATCCGTC
This sequence comes from Niastella sp., assembly GCA_036379015.1. Classification (GTDB taxonomy): domain Bacteria; phylum Bacteroidota; class Bacteroidia; order Chitinophagales; family Chitinophagaceae; genus Niastella. Next base: position 2,387 of record DASUVL010000288.1, on the reverse strand, counting down.
CTCTCGAATACTCTGTTAAGTTATGTCAACAATCAATCGAATTTTTTTGTATGGAGCAAGCGGTCATGCCAAGGTGATTTGTGATATTCTGGAAGCTCAAAATAAAATACCCAGCGGATTCATTGATGATAATCCCGATTTAACATCCATCCTGGAATACCATGTGTACAATACACTAGGGCAGGCTTCATTGACGGCGGATGATCAATTTATCATTTCTATAGGTAATAATCGCATCCGTAAAGCGATAGCTGCAAAATTAAATGCAGTTAAATTTGCTAGTGCAATTCATCCTGCTGCTGTAATTTCGCCACGTAGTTCTATTGGATTTGGAACGGTTGTAATGCCTAACGTTTCTGTAAATGTTCACAGCCTCATAGGCAATCATGTTATTTTAAATACAAATTGTTCCATAGACCACGATTGTAATATAGAGGACTTTGTACATGTTTCGCCAAATGCCGCATTGGCAGGAAATGTACAGGTAGGAGAAGGAACGCAAATTGGCATTGGCGCATGTGTGATGCAGAATATTCGTATAGGCAAATGGGTAATGGTGGGCGCTGGGTCTGTTATCATACACGATGTGCCTGATTATGCGGTTGTTGTGGGAAACCCGGGAAGGGTAATAAAAATGACCCAGCCGTGATAAAATTTTATAAAAAGATATTTTGCGGATAAAAATAAATTAATCTGGTTGAGGGAACTTGTTTTATCTGCAAAAGCGTTATAATTTGCTAATTTAAGTTGCATTTCAATGAAAGAGAAAATCTGGTTGTCGTCCCCTCATATGGGTGAAAAGGAAATGGAGTATGTTCAGGAAGCATTTGCTACAAACTGGATTGCACCGCTTGGGCCTAATGTAAACGGGCTTGAGCATGATCTTGAAGCTTTTTTAGGAAATAATGTACATGTGGCAGCATTGAGTTCTGGTACAGCAGCATTGCATCTGGCGTTGGTTATCCTGGGCGTTAAAGCCGGCGATGAAGTGATCTGCCAGTCTATGACATTTTCAGCCTCAGCCAATCCCATAGTATACCAGGGTGCTACACCTGTTTTTATTGATAGTGAGGAAGCTACCTGGAATATGTCGCCCGAATATCTTGAGTTGGCTATACAAGACCGCATAAAAAATGGTAAAAAGCCCAAGGCTATTATCGTGGTGCATTTGTACGGTATGCCAGCCCGTATGAATGAATTAATGACCATTGCCCGCTATTACCAAATACCCGTTATTGAAGATGCGGCTGAAGCGCTGGGTTCTACTTATAAAGGTCAGGCCGTAGGTACTTTTGGCGATATTGGTATCCTTTCTTTTAATGGTAATAAGATAATAACAACCTCAGGCGGCGGCGCCCTGGTGTCAACCAACGCGGAATATGTAAAACAAGCCCGCTTTTTAGCTACCCAGGCCCGTGATCATGCGCCCCACTATCAACATTCTCAAATCGGCTACAATTACCGGATGAGTAATGTATGTGCCGGTATTGGCCGGGGGCAAATGGAAGTTTTGCCAAAAAGAATAGCTCAACGCCGGTATAATTTTGATTTTTATAAACAGGCACTGGCCAATATAAAGGGCATACAATTTCTTGCCGACCCAGGTAAAGATTTTTACTCCAATCACTGGTTAACGACCATTTTGATTGATAGTAATGAATTTTCAATAGACGATATTCAAAACGCGCTCCATGACGATAACATAGACTGTAGACCGCTGTGGAAACCCATGCATTTACAGCCTGTTTTTACGAACGCACCCTATTATGGCGATGGTGTTAGTGAACGTTTGTTCAATAAAGGCTTGTGCCTTCCATCGGGGTCAAATTTGACCGATAGGGAGTTAAATAGGGTGGTAGACCGCATAAGGGAAGTGGTGAATATGAAAAAATCATTTAAAAATATTGCTAATAATCCAATTTCTTGTGTAACTTTCCCCCTGATATTAGCCCTCTCTATTATCCTATGAATATCCTGCGTAATATCTGAATAGTAGTAATTCTTTCTATAAAATATCCACGAATTCAGGAATCTTAAATCCTGATTTGTCCGATCGATCCTTTGAAATGTCCTTCTTTACAAATCCATCATTTGTCCTTCTTATTAGTCTGCTATATATCAATATCCTGATGTAAATCCTTTATATGTTGTTGTTTCTGTGTTAATCCTTTGAACTTCCTGCTATTACAATCCATTTTTCTGTGCATTAGTTAACCCCGGATCCATATTTCCTGCGCAATATCCATTTCGCCGTGATCTTCCTGTGATTATCACTCATGGTAATTCCATTTTATTCCTGGGAAAATCCGAGTTCGAAACAATCAACATTGTAAACATATTGCAAATAGCATGAAGAAGTTTCTTTCATTCTCCAGACCTGTCCCCAG
>DASUVL010000287.1:0-2961 GCA_036379015.1 Niastella sp. | reverse complement strand
CCCGCTCTGGTTTAGTAATTGGGATATGTGGCCGTATTAATAGGTTACCGGCACTACAAAGTAGTAAAATTGTCAGGAATATGATGTGTATTTTATCGGTAGCTCAATAATGTTGATCCGGGCACGTTTTTTTGTTGTGTTAAAATATTCCCTTTATTAGGGCTCATGATTTAAAGCTGTATTTTTGTCGATAAAATTTCTTGTAAAATGGACATCATGCCCGGCCCATTGTTGACTTCCATCAATTCCCCAGCCGATCTTAAACAATTGAGCAGAGAGCAGTTACACCAGCTCTGTAATGAATTGCGGCAATATATTATTGATGTTGTAAGTGTACATGGAGGCCATTTTGCCGCCAGTTTGGGTGTGGTAGAATTGACCGTGGCACTTCATTACATTTACAATACGCCATACGATCAATTAGTATGGGATGTAGGCCACCAGGCATACGGGCATAAGATCTTAACCGGTCGCCGAAATGAATTTCATACCAACCGTAAATACCACGGCCTCAGCGGCTTTCCCAAACGCAGTGAAAGTGAATATGATACCTTTGGCGTAGGCCACTCTTCTACTTCCATTTCTGCCGCATTGGGTATGGCCATGGCAGCCAAATATAAAGGTGAGAACCGCAAATCAGTAGCCGTAATCGGTGATGGCGCATTAACAGCCGGCCTTGCTTTTGAAGGTATGAACCATGCCGGGGTTGCCGACTCAGATGTACTGATCATTCTGAACGATAACTGTATGAGCATTGACCCCAATGTGGGTGCGCTGAAGGAATACTTAACAGATATTACTACCTCTCATACGTATAACCGCCTGAAAGATGATATCTGGAAGGCGCTGGGTAAATTACCCGTGGGTAAGAACTTCACCCGCGAAATGGCCAGCAAGCTCGAACACAGCATTAAAGGTTTCATCAACAAAAGCAGCAACCTGTTTGAATCGCTTAAGCTGCGCTACTTTGGCCCTATTGATGGAAATAATATCACCAAACTGGTTGACACATTACAGGATCTGAAAAAGATCCCCGGTCCCAAGTTGTTGCATGTGATCACAGTGAAAGGAAAGGGATATGCCCTGGCGGAAAAAGAACAAACGCTTTGGCATGCACCCGGTTTGTTTGATAAGATCACCGGTGAAATTTATAAAAAGAAATACGATACGCCGCAACCGCCTAAATACCAGGATGTATTTGGACATACGCTCATAGAACTGGCTGAAAAGAACGACCGGATATTTGGCGTTACACCTGCCATGCCTTCGGGTTCTTCACTCAAGTTCATGATGGATAAAATGCCCGATCGCGCTTTTGACGTGGGCATCTGCGAACAGCATGCCGTTACCCTCAGCGCCGGTATGGCCACCCAGGGTATGCGGGTGTTCTGTAATATCTACTCTTCCTTTATGCAACGCGCCTTCGACCAGGTAGTGCATGATGTAGCCATTCAAAAGCTGCCTGTAGTACTTGTGCTCGACCGGGCCGGTCTTGTTGGTGAAGATGGTCCAACCCACCATGGCGCCTACGACATTGCCTACATGCGTTGCATTCCCAATATGGTTATCAGCGCCCCCATGAATGAAAGTGAACTGCGCAACCTGATGTATACGGCTCAGCTGGAAACCATGGATTCGCCGTTTGTGATCCGCTATCCACGCGGACAGGGTATGCTGGCTGACTGGAAAACGCCTTTTGAAGAAATCCAGATCGGCAAGGGTAGAAAAATAAAAGACGGGCAGGACATTGCCATTCTTACCATTGGTCATCCCGGCAATTTTGCCACATCCGCTATTCGCGAATTAAAAATGGATGGGCTGAATCCTGCGCATTATGATATGCGTTTCGTTAAACCATTGGACGAAGCATTACTACACGAAGTTTTTAGCAAATACGACAAAGTAATTACCGTTGAAGACGGTACCGTTACCGGTGGCTTTGGCAGCGCTATTCTTGAATTCATGGCGCAACATAACTACAGAGCAGCGGTGAAAATATTAGGTATCCCCGACGAGATTGTTGAGCATGGTACTCCCAAAGAACTGTACCGCGAGTGTGGTTACGACGCCCAGGCGATCGTTGAAACGGTACGCACCATGATGAAAGGGAAAGTAACGGTGAGCGAGTTGATGGGGTAGAAAGAGTTGCAGGTTACAGGATACATGTTACAGGGAACACCTGTAATACCCCCTGCAACCTGAAACTTGAAACCTGAAACCCTTCGTTTTCCTTTAACATTTTATTGGCAGCAGGTGTATATGGATTGCAACACCTTCAGCGTCTTTACTGCTCCATAACCCTGCAACATGAAACGAATCCTGTTTCTTTCCTTTGCCCTGTTACTCTGTTTTTTAATAACCGGCGCGGCCTGGTATTATTCTAAATACAATACCGGCAAAACGCATCGTACTGTAAAAGAAATTTCCAACACAAAGCTGATGACCCGGCTAACCGGGCATGCAAAGCCGCTACTGGCTTACGCCAAACAACACGGGTATAATACAAATACCTGCTTTCTTATTGATATGCGTATTGAATCGGGGAAGAACCGGTTCTTTGTTTATGACCTGAAAAAAGATTCTGTAATAGATGCCGGGCTGGTGACACATGGCCAATGTAGTAACGAACGCAAGTATGGGAATGAGGTAGGATGCGGATGCACTTCGCTGGGCAGGTATAAGATTGGAAAGCCTTACAATGGCAGATTTGGACGGGCGTATAAGCTTTATGGACTGGATGCCACAAACAGCAATGCCTTTAAGCGGTTCGTTGTTTTACATTCGCATAGCTGCGTACCCGATGGCGAAGTAAACCCGTTACCTATTTGCCGGAGCGAAGGTTGCCCTACCGTATCAATTCCCTTCCTGCAAAAACTGTCGGCTATTATTGATAAGTCGGCACAGCCGATACTGTTGTATACGTATGATACAAACTAAATGTGCCACACCTTGAAGGAGTGG
>DASUVL010000286.1:0-2428 GCA_036379015.1 Niastella sp. | reverse complement strand
GTCCCTTGCGCAGCCGTTCACAAAATAACGTCGCTGCTTTGGCCAATCCTTCCTGCAATAATATTTCGGGCATCAGGTTATGCGCTGTTTTGCGTAGATCGGCTGATGCTTCTTCCAGCATTTGCATCAATTCGGTAAAATCGTCATTGGTGTGTGCGGTTTTGTATTTCCGCACCATGGCGCTTACCCGCGTGCGTATGGCGCCCAGCGTACCGCCAATTCCGTCATGCAATTCCCGCGCAATCCGGCTTCTTTCTTTTTCTTCCCCGTTCACCATGGCCTGCAGACTGGCAATTTGTATTTCCTGCCGCAGGTTGCGGATCTTTTCCGCCTGTATTGTTTGCTTATGGTAATTGTTCCGATATAACAAGATACTGATCAACGAAATTAACAGGAATCCGGCGGATATGGCAATGATCCAGAAATTTTTCGATTTTATCCGGCTTTCATTCCGCTCAATGGCCAGCTCCTGCTGGGCCAGCTGTTTGTCTTTATCAGACAGCCGGTATTTCACTTCCATATCATAGATCATCTCCAGTTTCTGTACCCTTTGTAAACTATCGCGTAACAACGAATATTGTTTGCGATGCTCATTCGCTTTTTTATATTCTCCCAATGCTTCATAGGCTTCGGCCAGTGTTTTGTGCGCGTGATCGTTCAGGTGGATAATTTTCAGGTTGTTGGATTTGGCCAATGCTGGTTCGGTAAGGGTGATCGCTTTTTTCCAGTTGTGTTGCATGGCGTAGGCTTCACCCTGGAATATGTCGGCAAATATAGCATACCGGTATTCGCTCCTTCTTTCTACCGGCATCTCGGCAATCGCTTTTCTATAATATTGTAATGCTGCTTCCGGTCGTTTATCGTCCATGTATGTTAACCCGATATTGAGCAGCGTAGCGATGGTCATGGATGGGGACGCTTTCAGGGCCTGACCCAATGCCAGGTGCCGTTCGCAATAATACCGTGCAGAATCGTTCTGACCTATATTATTGTAGTATCCACCTTTATAAAAATAGATCTTCAGCAACAGCGTGCTGTCATTCCTGGCCAGGGCCAACCGCTCAATGTGATTGATGCGTTGCACCACTTCTCTTATATACAGATCGTTGTCAATATCCTCATGCGCATTGAGCCAGAATTGTAATATGCTGCAAAGCACACCGATCTGCGCCCTCAGATTGAGCACTTTGTTGTTCTCCAGTTCCCGCAGCGCAGCATAGCGATAATAAGAACAGGAGTCATATCTGTTTTGATAATAAAATGTTTCTGATAGCGCCAGGTAAACCGAAGAGATCAGTTCATGTCCTTGCACGTTATCGGGACACAGGGCCAGGGTTTGCCGGGCATAGTATACCGATCTATCCCGGAGCTCTTTGTTGTTATAACTTCGGCTTAAACCGAATGAGGCTTTGGCCATTCCCCAATTATATTCCAGCAATTGGCTGCTTTGTATCGCTTTATTATATAATGCAATGGAGCTATCGATATACTGTTCACGGATGGCGTCGGCTTTTTTGATCAGCAAATTCACCGAAGCAGTGTCGGACAGGGGCGTACCGGTAACCATTCTTTGCAAGGTAGTTTCCTGGGCCAGGGCGGCACCCATTTGCAGTAAATTCATACAGCAAGGCAGTAAGGTTAAGCACAAAAAACGAACTCCAATGCTACGCTTCCGCCACATACATAAACGTTTTTAATTGAATGGTAAATTTCGCTGGCAGGCAATGTGTTCTGAAAATTGGGATAAGCCAGGCAAAGTAAGCGTTGGGTTATTAGGTAACGGAAAGTTAATACCAATTGATGGGTTAAAGAAATAAAATAGTGGTTTTCCACTATTTTTCTTTTCGGTGTTTTGGTGTGGGAACTTCAGCAAGAGCAAAGAATAAATTAGCAGGTAAAACCCAACTGCTATTGAGAGTCATTTTGACATTTATATTTGGCTGTACCTGCTTTTTGTCACATGCCCAAAACTTTACCAACAAGGGTAGGGAGTTTTGGGTGGGCTATGGTCACAACCAGTTATTTACATCTGCTGGTAATTCACAAGACATGGTCGTATACCTGAGTGCAGAGCAGCCCGCCAATGTTACGGTGAGCATACCCGGCACTGCATGGATAAGGAATTACGTCATTCCCGCCAACACAGTTATTGTTTCTGATATCATTCCCAAAAGCGGTGCGGATGATTGCCGGCTTACCGGTGAAGGTTTGTTTAGCAGAGCTGTACATATTGAAAGTAATGTACCCATTGTAGCCTATGCGCATATGTATGGCAATAATAGTTCGGGGGCTTCCATGTTATTACCGGTTGAAACATATGGGTATTCTTATGTATCGATTAACAGTAAACAAGCTTACGCGAATAATTGTTTCTCCTGGGCGTACGTCATCGCTTCTCATGATAACACCGTTGTAGAGATCACGCCAT
>DASUVL010000285.1:0-7625 GCA_036379015.1 Niastella sp. | reverse complement strand
GGAACTGGATCTCGAAGCACAACACCAAAAACGTTGAGATGCATAACATCTCCGAAAAAACCTGCTTGCTGGCCATACAGGGACCCAATGCCACTAAAATGTTGCAACCCTTAACGGATATAGATATTCTTAATTTAAAATATTACACGTTTGTAAAAGGGACATTCGCGGGGGTTGAAAATGTGGTGATCAGCGCCACCGGCTACACCGGCGCCGGCGGCGTGGAAATTTATTTTGAAGACAAAGACGGCTGCGCCTCAACAATATGGGATGCTATTTTTAACCTGGGTGCTCCACAAGGATTAAAACCAATTGGTTTAGGCGCCCGTGATACCCTGCGGTTGGAAATGGGTTTTTGCCTGTATGGAAATGATATTGATGATACCACCTCTCCGCTGGAAGCAGGTTTGGGCTGGATAACCAAATTCTCCAAAGACTTTACCGCCCGCCCAATACTGGAAAAACAAAAAGCTGCCGGTGTTACCCGTAAAATGGTAGGGTTTGAAATGATTGACAAAGGTATTCCGCGCCATCACTACGATATAAAAGATGCAGCAGGTAATAAAATAGGGTTTGTTACATCGGGCACACAAGCGCCCAGTTTACAAAAAGCCATTGGTATGGGCTATGTAGCTATGAGCCATGCAGCGCTGGATACTGAAATTTATATTGGTGTTCGCGATAAGCTGTTGAAAGCAAAAGTGGTGAAATTTCCGTTTGTATAATGGGATAAGATCGAAGGTATAAAGTAGAAGGTGGTAGCTGCAATTTGAGGGAAAGGAAAAATCAGAAATCCACAAAGTTGGAGAAATTTCTACCTTAAACTTTATACCTTCACCCCCCTCTCTGGCGTGTTTATTGCTGCTTGAGGAGGACGTATTTTAATTTGATTTCAACGTATGCCTATTATCCATTTGACAACCTTTGTAGCCGCACCTATTGAAAGAGTTTTTGATTTAAGCCGTAGCATTGAGTTGCATAAGAAATCGATGGCCAATTATCGCGAACAGGCAGTGGCAGGGACCACTGTAGGATTGATTAATCTGAATGAAACGGTGACCTGGAAAGCCAAGCACCTGATGAGAACCAGGGTGCTGCAGGTGCAGATCACTTCCATGGAAAGGCCTTTTTCTTTTACCGATGAAATGAAAAAGGGCGATTTTAAAAGTATGAAGCACGAACACCATTTCAAGGCAATTGAGAATGGCACGCTGATGATAGATATTTTCTCATATGAAGCTCCTTTTGGCGGTCTTGGTAAATTTTTCAGTGGTCTTTATCTGTCGAACTATCTCGAGAAATTGTTAGAACAGCGCAATCACATAATTAAAGAATACGCTGAAAGCAGCAAATGGCAACATGTTTTGGACAATAAGCAATAGGCAACAACCAAAGCAATAGGCAATCAACAATCGACAATGGGCAATAAGCCATTAAACAGGATGGTAATGTCAATAGAATTTTGCCTATTGCCAGTTGTACATTGTCTCTTGATTTTCCTACTTTTGCGGTTTATTTGAATTATGCCAAACAGCAAACCGACTCTATACACATCTCCGTCACCTGCATTACTTGACTTATACGATATTAATAATACCATTGTAGTGATCATTGATGTGTTCCGCGCCACATCTACTATTGCTACCGCCTTGTATAATGGAGCCAAATGTATTATTCCGGTTGACAGTGTAGCTAAATGTATTGAACTGGGGAAGAAAATTGAAGCGATCACCGCCGGTGAGCGCGACGGCAAAATAGCTGAAGGACTGGAATACGGCAATTCCCCATTTGAATATTCAAAAGAGTTTATTGGAGGTAAAACCCTGGTTTTAACTACTACCAATGGCACAAAATTGTTACATATGGCACTGGAGCGGGGTGCAGGACATATCATTACCGGTTCATTTCCCAACCTGTCGGCCGTTTGCGACTATCTGATACAACGGCAGCAGCCGGTATTGTTGGGTTGTGCAGCCTGGAAAGACAAGGTGAATATGGAAGATATGTTGTTTGCCGGCGCTGTTATAAACCGGATAAAAGAACATTTCACCATAAATTGCGATAGTTCAGGAATTGCCGAGACTTTGTACCGGAACGCTAAAACCGACATGTATGGGTTCATTAAAGATATGAATGCGACCCATTATCAACGCCTCACCAATTTTGGTTTGGAAAAAGATATCCGGTATTGCCTTACGCCCGATATTGCCAATGTACTGCCTTTTTATGAAGATGGTAAATTAGTGGTGCATGATGCTAAGTATGAAGCTCTTCGATAGATCCTCCTTAAAATAAATAATATTTTAGGAATCCTTTAATAAACAAATTCGAATCCCTGTGCGTTATTTGCATAGGGATCTTCTTTTTGCGGCACTCCAAGTTGATACGTTTTATCCTGATAAATATATATTGCGGCTGTATATGCCTGTTGATAACATCCATTTTAGGTTAACCTTCCTAGTTATTCATTTGTTAACCGGTTTGCTGAAACAGGGATATTCATGTAACTTACAATGGCTGCGTAGTTATAAGTGTTCTACCAAAAGCGGGGTTTATAATTTGTATTACTTATGTAAGGAATTGTACCCGGCTATAAGTTATAATTAAGGCTAATACCTTACAGCTCTTGGTGCTCCCTTTATTGATGTTTGATAATTAATTATGCACATTCGCCCACTGATTATAGTGCTTATAATACTTATATCAGTAGGCTATTGCCTGGTTTTATTAAAAAAATATCAGTTAAAAGCAATAGATCAGGTATTATGTAAATAATTTTTTATAATATTTGTGCTGCATTTGAAAAGGGTGGAATTGAATTTGCATATCCCTTCATAAAGCCTGGTTGTAGATCATTTCATTAATAAGGAGCCGCAGCGACAGAGAAATTAAAGATACCGGACTTGTACCGGCCATAAAAGTAGCCCAGATACCCTGATTGTAAGCTCTCAGGATTAAAAAAGTGACAGAAAAGCGGGATCAAACCCAAAAATTTTTGCTTTTTGTAAATTTGGCGTATTATTGTGTTTGGAATAGGGCTGATAAGTCATACCCGATACTCACAAAGCTCATCAGTTATTCTAATCCACGCATATAAACTCATTTCAATTTTTCAACAGATTTTTCAACGAACAAAGTTTGCTCGTCTGATTAAGGTGTTAACTCACAAGTTATTTTATGTATGACATTTTGCAATTGAACGACATGCTCGTTCCAGAACTGTTAGATATTGCTGAACAGTTAAAAATACCCAACGCAAAAAAACTAGATAAACAGGAACTGGTATATAAAATCCTCGATAAGCAGGCGGTGATGGCTAGTGCGGTAAAGAATGGTACTTCTGATGATAAAGGTAAACGCAAAAGAGTGGTAAAAACCACTACTGCTAACGCTACAGAAGAAGCTGATGTAGTAAGCGGTGATGATAAACCCGTGCGTAAGGAATTGAAGAAGGAAGCACCTAAAAAGAAAGTAGTAATTGAAAAGCCTGCTCCTCCTATAAAGAAAGGACGTAAGAAACCAGAACCCGAAGAAGAAGAAGAGGAAGAAACCACTCCCATATTACCAGTGATGATGAATGAAGATAATGACGAAGATGAAATGCAGGATATGCGTGAACAAGATGAAGAGGATGATGAAGATGATGATCGGGATCAGGATCAGGAAGGTGAAACCAACACAATGACGGCCCAGGAGCGTGAGCGGATGCCTGAACCAATGCCTTCGATAGAACAACAACAAAAATCATATCCTCATCGCCGGGAATCTTCTTTTAATATTGAGTTTGACGGCGTTATTATGGCAGAAGGGGTATTGGAAATGATGCCCGACGGATATGGTTTCCTGCGTTCTTCAGATTATAACTACCTCTCTTCTCCCGATGATATTTATGTTTCGCCTTCACAGATCAAATTATTTGGCTTAAAAACAGGTGACACCATTTTTGGTGCTGTTCGTCCGCCAAAAGAAGGGGAAAAATATTTCGCCCTGTTGAAAGTAGAAACTATCAACGGCAAGCAGCCTGAAGATGTACGCGACCGTGTTCCTTTCGATTACCTCACTCCACTGTTCCCATTCGAAAAGTTAACCCTGTTCACTGTTCCCAATCAATATAGCACCCGTATCATGGATCTGTTTACGCCCATTGGTAAGGGACAACGCGGATTGATCGTGGCGCAGCCTAAAACAGGTAAAACGGTGTTATTGAAAGAAGTGGCCAACGCTATTGCTGCCAATCACCCCGAATGTTATTTGATGGTGGTGCTGGTTGATGAGCGTCCTGAGGAGGTTACGGATATGGAACGTAGTGTACGTGCTGAAGTAATTGCCTCTACCTTCGATGAACCGGCTGAAAAACACGTAAAGGTGTCTACCATTGCATTGCAAAAAGCCAAACGACTGGTAGAATGCGGTCATGATGTGGTGATTTTGTTAGATTCTATTACCCGTTTGGCCCGTGCACACAACACCGTAGCGCCTGCTTCCGGTAAAGTGTTATCAGGTGGTGTGGAAGCAAACGCCATGCAAAAGCCCAAACAATTCTTTGGTGCTGCCCGTAAAATTGAAAACGGCGGTTCCCTTACTATAATTGCAACCGCATTGATCGATACCGGCTCCAAAATGGATGAAGTGATCTTTGAAGAGTTTAAAGGTACCGGTAACATGGAATTACAGCTCGATCGCCGGTTGGCAAACAGACGTATATTCCCTGCCATTGACCTGGTAGCATCCTCTACCCGCCGCGATGATCTGTTGCTGGAACGCGAAGTATTGCAACGTATGAATCTTCTCCGTGTATATCTTACAGATATGAATACGGAAGAAGCCATGCACGAACTCCTGAAGCGTATGCGTGGTACTAAAGACAATCATGAATTCTTAGCGAGCATGAACGGCTGAACGCCACCTGCCTCTAAATATAGTAAAAAGCCATCCCGCTAGGGATGGCTTTTTAAATGGCTTATTGGAAGGCACATGGGCATTAGTATCACTTCCGGTATTTAAGAACCCGTTAATAATACACTTTCTAAGCGTTCATAAAGAACACTACTAATTATACCAGTGCATCAATTTTTTTCGCCAGCTGACGGTCTTTATCGGTAACAATATTACCCGCGCTGTGCGTATTTAACCATATCTCTACCTGGTTCCATACATTGGTCCATAAAGGATGATGGTCCATTTTCTCGGCCTCCAGGGCTACGCGCGTCATAAAGGCAAATGCTTCGGAAAAGTTCTTGAATTCAAACTTCCGGTAGAGTTTATTGTCTTGTTCCTGCCACATAGTAAGAAGTTTATACCCCCGACTCCGCCAACTGGCGGAGAGATGAGGATTATGTTATTGTTTGTGGTTTAAAAAGCCGCTGCAAGCTGTACGCAATAAAGCTGAAAGCAATAAACGGCTAAACGCTGAGAAAACAGCTGCATGCCGTTTTGATAAATAATCATGGGCATCACCTGTATTTACTTTCTAATTTCTCTGTTCCTCATTTTTAATTCTTCATTTCTCTTCTAACCTTTGTATTCCCCTTCAACATTGAACATTCAATATTTGATATTCAACATTAAAATATCAGGTGTCCTTTATTCTTGATCTTTTCATTCGTTAATTCCATGACCAGCTGAACGCCTGAGATCGATTTGATAGAGCCTAATATTTGTTGAAAAAGCGGCTCCGGCACGGTATCGCCTTTCATGAGCCATAAAAAATCAAGGTGTCTGAACTCGGGCAACAGGTATTCGCCGTCAAACTGATTATTATATAAATAGTGTACCAGGCTGCCTGCGGGTTCACGGTATTCAAAAACGGAGAAATAATAGTGACGCTTTTTTTTTTGCAGCTGAATCTCTATATCGTTGTTTATACGAAAATCAAAATGCAGTAAATGATTAAGGTGCCAGCAAAACTGGTAACTTTTAAGGGGTGCCACAATACCGGCTAAACGGGTATTATCGAAAAAATCATTGGCCAGATCATCCAGGTCAAGCTTAAGTTTCATGCCATTATATTGCCATAAAGGTATAAAACTTAAAATTCAACATTGCCTTCTTTCAATTCTTCTCCTCTTTTATACTTTACCGTGGTTTTATCGCCTTTATTAAACTTCGACAAAGCCTGCATGTAGTTTTCGAGGGAGTTGGTGTCGAAGCTGCCCAATTGAATAATAATATCCCCAGTTTGAATACCTGCTTTTTGTGCCGGCCGTCCTTCGCTTACGCCATCTACCCGTACGCCGCTGCCCGAAAAGGTATAGTCGGGCATAATACCCAGGGTGACATTAAAACGGGCTGCCGTAGACATGGCCGGTTCGCGGGTCTTTTGAAACGCCAGTTTGCCTTTGGTATTGGTAAGGGTTACCAGGCTTTCAATATATTTGATAATAAAGACTTCACCGGTGTAATTGATCTTGTTAGCATCATCGGTAGGCTTATGATAATCGCTGTGCAAACCGGTAAAAAAGAAAAGTACCGGTATATTCTTTAAATAGAAAGAAGTATGATCACTGGGCCCCATGCCGCTGGAATCATATTTAGCAGTAAAATACTTTTGTTTACTTAAAGTGGCGAATACGCTGCCCCAGACTGGTGATGTGCCATAACCGCCAATGGTCAATGTTTTACTGGAATCGTTTAACCGGCCAACCATATCCATATTCACCATATAGTTCACCGTTGGCAGGCTAATGGTTGGATGTTCTGTAAAATATTTCGAACCAAATAAGCCCAACTCTTCGCCCGAGAAGGCTATAAAAACGTAATTGTTGTTTTTATCTTTCGACAATTTTAGCAACTTAGCCAGTTCAATTAAAGCGGCCGTTCCGCTGGCATTATCATCCGCGCCATTATGGATCAGTTTTTCATCGGTGCGCAACATCGTATTGCCGTCTTCGCCATAACCCAAATGGTCGTAATGCGCCCCAAAAACAATCGTATTGGGTGCTCCGTTATTGATGATGCCAATGACGTTGTTGCCTGTTCTTTTTTTATCTCCGATCGATGTTTTTAACTTAATATCCAGCGTGGCAGATTCATCGGAAAGAAATTGCTTGCAGGCTTTTGGGGTTAAGTAAATTACCGGAATTACCAGCGGGCGCGAGTTGTCTTTGCCATCGAACTTTAATTCATCGGTTATGCCGGAACTGTTATACACAAATAACGCATTAGCGCCTTTTTCAGCGGCTTTTCCTGCTATTGTTTTGATGGCATTGGTAAGATCAAAATGCGGATTTTCTTTATTCTCCTCCAACACGTCTTTCAGGTCGTAGAACCAGGGAACCCCTTTTTCTTTCAATGCGGGTGATACAGCTGCTTCGATGCTTGAACCCGGACAAAATACAAAAGGGAAATATTCATCATTTAATTTCAGTTCGCGATCATTAATAAACAACAATGTGGAAGCGTTGATCTGCTTCCCATCATAAATTTCAAATGGCTGCAGCCAGCCCTGCTCACCTTTCGGTTCCAGGCCGGCTATTTGAAATTGGTTACTGATGTATTCGCGCGCCAGTTTTTCTCCGTTAGAACCGGCCCTGCGGCCTTCCAGCTTGTCATCTGCGAGATACGCAATATGCGCCTGCAGATTGGTAATCATAACTTTATCGGCTTTTTTCAACTTCTGTCCAACC
>DASUVL010000284.1:0-11710 GCA_036379015.1 Niastella sp. | reverse complement strand
TATGCCATTGATCAAAACTACCTCGACCCCTGGCGTGGGTTTATTAATAATGAAGAGCGTATACGGTTGGGAAGAACCGAACCTGCGGGTGCCTGGACGGTTGATGCAGCCAGCTCGGTAAATTCCATGTCCAATGTAATTACGCAAACCGGCCTGGATTACATGAACCGGTTTACCGGTTTAACAAACGGAACAATTCCTTATCCGCCAACAGATAGTTCCCATACCGATACTACCAATATGGGTACCCGCTTTTGGGTAGGGTACGGGCATAATAATAATGTTACTACGTTTATAGCAAAAATGGGCGGCGCCAGCCAGGATGCCAATGTTACGGTAAAAGTGCATGGTACCGACTGGGTACGCAATTATCATATTCCAGCCAATACTTTTATTAATAGTGATCCAATTCCCCGTACCGGTGCGTCGGGCGCTGTATTGCTTACAGAAGGAATTTCTGACAGAGGCATCAGCATAGAAAGTGACGTGCCTGTTTCGGCTTTTGTTGAGGCAAGCGGTATGCTGGCTGTAACCGGTTCTACCATGCTGTTACCGGTTGGGTCATTTGGTTACGAATATTACAGCCTGGCCTGGGAGCAGAAAAATTACGATGTAAATGTGTATTCTTGGTTTTATGTGATCGCCGATCACGACAGTACTATGGTTGAAATAACGCCCGCGAATCCTACATTGGGTGGTCGTACCCCAAATGTTCCATTTGTTGTTACATTGAATAAGGGAGAAGTGTACCAGGTGCTGGGCGCCAGAAAATCAGAAAATGATGGATACGATCTGTCGGGTAGTAAAGTGCGCAGCCTCAGCAACCTGTCGGGCAAATGCTACCCGGTAGCTGTGTTCTCGGGCAATAGCCGTGCATTTATTGATTGCGCTGAAAGTTTCGTACCCTTTGGAAATTACCTTATACAACAGGGATCGCCGGCTGAAACATGGGGTACACAATACCTTACAGCACCCACTACAAAAATGGGTGATCCAACCTCAGCGCAAACCAATTTCTATCGCATACTGGTAAAAGATCCGGCTACGGTGGTGCGGGTAAATGGTCTGGTGTTGGGAAATCGAATAAACAATTATTACCAGTACCAAAGCAATACGGCTGATTATATTGAAGCCACTAAACCTGTTCTGGTAGCTGAATACATACCGGGTTCAAGCAATGTGTGCAATTATGGAAGCACAGCGCCTGAAATGTTTTATGTTCCTGCTATCGATCAGGGTATTCGCAAGGCTGCCCTATATCGCAGTAATATTTCAAATTTTGGTGACAACTATCTTACGGTGATCATTCCAAATAAAGGTTTGAGCACGCTTACAATAGATGGTACCAATACATTTGATGCAACCTATTCACATCCCAACAAAACAGGATATAGTGTGGTGCTCAAGCGCTGGCAACCGGCAGATGCTACCAGTACGGTACAAAGTGATTCAGCGTTTATTGCACTTAACTATGGATTAGGTGGCATCAACAGCTATGGTGTGCTGGCAGGAAAAGCTATTCCTGCAACACCTGCCTTGCCCGGCATCACCAATATTTACGATAGCAGCGGCCATTACAGCGCTTTCACCTGTGTGGGTACGCCTTTCCGCTACAGTGTATTGTTGCCTGTTATTCCTACCAGTATTACCTGGAAGTTTAGCCAGAGAACAAACATGGTACCCAATGTAGACAGCGTACAGCTGAATCCTGTGCCTTTGCAAACTGAATTGGTGAACGGACATACCTATTACCGTTTTACATTAAATAAAGAATATGTGTTCCCAACTGCAGACCAGTACATCGTGCCCATTGAATATGTACATCCTGTTATCGCTTCCTGTACCAACACCGCCGAAGCAATACTTACCATAACTGTAGCAGCTACGCCTGTAGTGGACATCGATGCCGCTACATCAGGTTGTGTTGGCGATAGCGTATTATTCAGCGCTACTGTAACCGGCAGCTTTGGTGATGTGGTTCATCAGCTCACCTGGAATTTTGATGATAACACCACCGCGGTTGCATTAACACCTTCGAAATTATATGCAGGAGCAGGAACGTACACGGTAAAAGTAGATGCCATTACAAAAGTGGGTTGTATAGCCAGTGCTGTTGAACCATTAGTGCTGAAAGGTCCGTCGGTATTTGAATTTGTGAGTGATACCGTAAAAGGTTGTGCTGAAACCAATGTAACCCTGGCCATTAAAAATCCGCAAACAGGCGTAGTGTATAATTGGTACGATGCCGCTACCGGCGGCGCACCTGTTCAAGCCGGAACAACAATGACTATAGCTGCTATTAAAGCAACGAAGACCTATTATATAGATGCTACAGCTGATGGATGTACAACCCGCCCGCGGAAACCAGTAACGGCCTTATACCTGACGGGTGTAAGCGCTCCGGTTGTAAGAGCAGATTCTATAGGCGCACAAATGATCAGGTTCTCATGGAGTGTAGTACCTGGTGTTACAAATTACCAGGTGTCGATTAATGGTGGTATTACCTGGGTTGCACCTTCAACTGGCGCTACCGGTCTGCAACATATGGTAACCGGTTTACAGCCGGGACAAATCGTAACGATACGCGTAAAAGCAGTGGACCCCAATGGTTGTACCGATGGTATTGCTGAAGCCGGTGCTACTACCATAATGGAAGATGTGTTTGTACCCAATGCCTTTACCCCCAATGGAGATAATTTAAACGATGTGTTTAAAATAGAAGGTTTTGTTGTAAAAAGTATGCAGCTCAGGGTGTTTAACCAATGGGGTGAAATGATATTTGAATCTGCCGATCAGTCGAAAGGCTGGGATGGCAGCTACAAAGGAAAATGGCAACCTTCCGGTGTATACATGTACGTATGCAGTATGGTACTGCAGGATGGAAGCAAGCTGGTGAAGAAGGGATCGGTGAATTTGGTGAGATAAATGGGAAAAACGAGGAGTGCCACATCTTCAAGGTGTAGCACTCCTGATGGTAAATAAATACTGACTATGAAGATGAGGCTTATTATATTGATGGTGTTTGTATTGTCGGCCGTAACGGGTTATGCACAGAAATTCTCGAACAGGGGAAGAGATTTTTGGGTCGGATATGGATTGCATTACTTTATGGAACTGGGACAGGATAACAGCCAGCAAATGGTGTTGTATTTCAGTGCAGAGGAAGCTGCCAATGTAAAGGTTACCATCAAAGGCAATAGCAATACAACGGTACAAAACTATTTTGTACCGGCAAATAGCGTCATCAGTTCACAGCCTATGCCTAAATCGGGCAGTGATGACTGCCGGTTATATGATCTGCCGCCAGCTTATGGCGGTGGTGGAACCTCGCGTGTTTTTTCCCGGTCTATTCATATAGAAAGTGATGTGCCCGTTGTTGCTTATGCGCATATCAGCGGAGCTGGTTCATCAGGTGCTACCATGTTGATGCCTGTTGAATCGTGGGGGTATTCGTATTTTTCTGTTAACAGTCAGCAGGCGCTGCGTGGGGTGGGTACTGGTGATGGCGCTTTTTCCTGGCTTTTTGTTGTAGCCGATCACGACAATACAATGGTTGAAATAACGCCTTCAGTACCGCTTCGCAGTGGTGCTATGCCGGGCGTTCCTTTCACCGCAACATTAAACCGGGGCGATATATACCAGGTAGTGGGTGCTGCCAGCAGCAGCACTACCGGGTACGATTTAACCGGAACGAAAGTAAAATCGATAGCCAATGCGGCCGGAGGTTGTTATCCGGTAGGCGTATTTGCCGGAAGCAGTTCTACCCTCATTAGCTGCAATGGTTCAAATACCGGTTTTGCCGATAACCTGATCCAACAGATATTCCCAACACAGGCGTGGGGCAAAACCTATCTCACGGCCCCTTTTTCTTCAAGTCTTGATGCAAGGGTTGCGAATCCTTCCATATTCAGGGTGGCTGTTAAAGATCCGGCTACTATTGTTAAGAAGAATGGGGCTGTGCTCACAGGGCTCATTAATGGAGCATATTACCAATATATCAGCACCACTGCCGATTATATAGAAGCTGATAAACCCATTCTGGTAACACAATATATTCCATCAATGACTGATGGTGCCAATAACAGTTGTAATTACCAGGGCCTGGGCGATCCGGAAATGGTTTATCTCAGTCCTGTTGAACAATCAATTAACAACGTAGGATTTTACCGCAATACAGCAACGAATGTGGAGGTGAATTATTTAACCCTCATCATTCCCACTACCGGACTTAATTCTTTGACCATCGATGGCGGCCAGTTATTTTCAAACGTTTATTCACACCCCAATAAACCGGGTTATTCAGTTGTTGTAAAAGGATGGAATGCCGCGCAGGCGCAATGTCTGGTGCGAAGTGATTCTGCATTTACTGCTGTTACTTACGGGTTGGGCCTATATGACAGCTATGCATACAATGCCGGCACGTATATTAATAACCTCAATGGTACGCTCAGTTTGCATAACACGGAAGGAACAGCAGGAGCGGTGCATCCGCATACCTGCCGTAATTCACCGGTTGAGTTGTCGGTGCTCATCTCTTATCAGCCAACTAAACTGGTTTGGCATGTAAGTGAACTGCTCTATATGACACCTAATGCCGATGTAACGCAAAATAACCCCGTACCATCCGGTACTGTGCAGCACAATGGAATAACCTATTATAAATATACACTGCCCACAACCTATAGATTCAGTGAGGCCGGAACCTTTCGCTTTACTATAAACAGTACCCATCCCTCCCTGGAGAACTGTAATAATACCGAAGCCCTGTTGCTGGATGTTGTGGTAAAAGATATGGGCAAAGCAGCTACATTCACCGATACCCACAGTGGCTGTACGCCCGATGAGGTTACTTTTAAATGGGATCCTTCCTATGCCGGCGTATTTACTATCAATCAATGGCAATGGAATTTTCCCGATGGGTCAACAGGTAATAAGGATACCGCTAAAAGAGTATTTACAACAGCGGGATTGCATGATGTACAATTAAAAGTGATCAGCGCAGAGGGATGCGTGGCAGATACAACCATAAAGATAAGAGTGGATGCGCCTTCCGTAATGGCCATAAACGCAACACCACTGGCTATATGCGAAAATGGTACTGTTGATTTTTCAGCAACTGCTACCGGCGCCGGCAGCGGTGGTATAAACGGCTGGTATTGGGATTTTGGAAATAACCAAACGTCCACCTTGCAGGCTCCACAGGATATTGCATTTACCAGGTATGGAACTTACAATGTTAAACTGGTAGGTAAAGCAGGCGCCGGCTGTATATCAGATACTGCTACACAATTAATAACGGTGTATGCCAATCCATCGCCTTTGTTTGATTATCCTGTCGGTTGCTTACCCACCAATGGAATGGTAAATTTCCAAAGCAAAGCCACTGCCGCTGATGGAAGTGCTATTGCCGGGCATACCTGGGATTTTGGTGATCCCAATGCAACTCCAGGTAATCCCAATACAGCCAACATAGCTAATCCCAGCCATAATTACCAGGTGGGTAATTATGATATTCGATATGGGGTAACTACCGATAAAGGCTGTTCGAAAGATACCTTGGTGAAAGCTGCCTTCAATCCTAAACCGCTTATAACATTTGGTGCTTTGCCAGATGTGTGTGAAAACGCAAGTCCTGTTTCTGTGGCAACGGCGCAGGTAACCAATGGTGTGCCGGGAACCGGTATTTACAAAGGGCCGGGCGTAACGTTGGCAGGCATTTTTACACCATCCCGGGCCGGTAGCGGAACGCATACTATTTGGTATGTATATGCTACTGCGGCCGGATGTATTGATTCCATATCAACTACCGTGAATGTATTGCAAGCCCCGCAGGCTTCCTTCACTATTACAGAAGGGGTGTGTTTGGGGAATATAGTTTCTATTGCCGATCAGTCGCAGGCATTTGGCGCATCGCTCACCCGTTGGGATTGGAACTTCGGTGATAATTCTACAGTCACCTATAACAACAATAATCCATTTACAAAGAACTATACAACAGCAAGCGTATATACGGTTGGTTTAATTGTTACCGATAGCAGAGGATGTGCCAGTAATAAAGTGATGAAAGTAACCACTGTGCACCCGTTGCCACAAACAGCTTTCACACCTCCACCGGTGATATGTATGCCAAAAGGCAGCGCTGCATTTAATAATCTTTCTACAATTAGCGACGGTACTGCTTTGCGATATGAATGGGATTTTGGTGATCGCAGTGCTATTGTAACGGCTCAACATCCAACCCATGTGTATGCGGTGGCAGCATCTTATACGGTATCGTTAAAAACTACGTCGGCATTTGGTTGCAGCAACAGCACGGCTACAACTGTATCAAAATTTACACAACAGCCCGTAGCCGCATTCAGCATGTCGCCTGAAATAATATGCCAGGGCGCCGATGCTGTATTTACCGACGAAAGCACGTCCCCCGCAGGGACGATAAATGGTTGGCATTGGGAATTTGGTGATGGTACTACCTCATTCAAACAACATGTTATTAAAAAGTATTTGAATGCTGCTACTTATATTGCCTCAATCACTGTTGCCAATACGGCCGGGTGCCATTCAGATACACTTTCAAAACAAGTAGTAGTACATATTCAACCGGTTGTAGATGCCGGACCTTCGTTTGTGGTAGCTGAAGGCACCGTGGTAACATTCAATCCAACAGTGAACGAAAATAACCTGGTATTTAAGTGGACACCCGGCGGCGAATTGAGCAATCCCAACATGCTGCATCCATCATTCAGGGCTATGCACGATCAAACATTCATGCTTACTGCTACTGATGGCACCAGTCATTGTTCTGCATCGGATACCCTTTCAGTAAAAATATTAAGACCGGTAAAAGTACCCAATGCATTTTCACCCAATGGTGATGGCATTAACGATACCTGGGTGATTACCAATTTAACCGATTACCAGGGGAATGTGGTGGAAGTATTCAATCGGTATGGACAACGAGTGCTGTACTCAAACGGATACGGTACACCGTGGGATGGAAGGGTACATGGCAATCCATTACCTGTTGGCGTTTATTATTATATCATAGATCTGAAAAACGGGTTTGGAAAAATTACGGGTTCCATTACGATATTAAGATAAGCAATGAGCATTTCATTATATACAACCAAAACTAACAGGGGGAGCAAATGAATCGTCCATGACAAAATTTTCATTAAGACACACAGGGCAATGAAAATTTTGTCATGGTAAGATCCATCTGGCCAAAACACAATAAATATTTTCAGATGAAACGAGTTATACTATATGCACTCAGTGTGGCTTTGACTGCTACGAGTATTAATAAGGTGCGGGCCCAGGTTGATCCGCATTTTACGCAGTACTATATACATACTTCCTGGCTGAACCCGGCGTTAACCGGCCTTTTTGATGGTAATTACAGGGTGGCGGGCATTTACCGTAATCAATGGGGTAATATGGGAAGTCCGTTCTCCACGATGGGCGCTTCGGCAGAAACGGTAACTGATAAAAACATAAACCTGGGATTACATGTAATTAACCAGAAGGCGGGTGATGGTGGCTATTCGTATAACACTGGCTATGGTAATTTGAATTATACAGGTGTGCGCTTTGGAGCACAGCAAAGCCAGCATATTGCCATGGCCATACAAATGGGATTCATACAACGCAAATTCAATCCTTCTAAACTTGTTTTCAGCGATCAGTGGAACCCGGTAACGGGCACCATGCGACCTACTGCCGAAACTTTTAATAAAACATCATCGCTGAAGTTCGATGCCGGAGCAGGCATTTTATATTATGACGCTTCGCCTGGTAAAAAGGCCAATATGTTTGCCGGCTTTTCTGCATCGCATATCACGCAGCCCGAAAATGAGTTCAGTGCATCGGGTACTGAAAAAATACCCGTTCGATATACAGCGCATGCAGGTGTACGGTTGTTGGTTAATGATATGCTCATGCTTACGCCCAATGCCCTATTCCTAAGTCAGGGAACAGCCCAGGAAAAAATGCTGGGACTGTATGCACAATTAAGGGCAGCTGCAACCACCGATGTAATGCTGGGCATGAATTACCGGTTTAATGATGCCATTGCAGCGCACGCCGGATTTACCTGGAACAACCTGGTGTTCAGCATGAGTTATGATATTAATACTTCCGATCTGGGTAAAATGGCAGGTGGTGCAAATAGCTTTGAAATTTCCATTTCTTATACAGGAAGGAAAAAAGTAAAAACACCGGAAGTGGAATTTGTATGTCCGAGATTGTAAAGCCGATAGCCGTGACACGGTTTCCCTGACGGCGCAAACGAACCGTGGCACGGCTTGCCGACTATTCACCATTGACCATTCACGCGTAACAATTTACAAATGAGAACAATTTTTCTACCTATAATATTATTGACTGTTACTGTTCATGTACAGGCCCAGTTTGGGGATGATTACCTGAAGGCAGCCGACAAATATTTTAAGGCAGCCGATTACGCCTCCGCTGCTGTTTATTACGAAAAATATCTGCAATCAGGTTCAAAGGGCGGTGGCAGCGAATATGAACCTTATGAAGTTACCATTTCAAAGAAAATAAGTCAGCACACCTATTCGCATCAGGCTATCTATCACCTTGCCGAAAGCTATCGCTTGCTCACCAATTTTGCAAAAGCTGAACCGGTATATAAACAATTGTTGCAGGCAGACACCAATGTAACACCCATCGCTTATTTTCATTACGCTGGTGTATTAAGAGCTCAGACAAAGTACGCCGAAGCAGAACAGGCATTAAATATTTTTCTGGACAAATACAAAACGCAGGATGAGAATATCAATACAGCGCGCCGGGAGTTGCTGAACCTCCGGTTCATTCAGGAACAACTTGCATCAAAAGAAATAAAGCGATATACCATTCAGAAAATTACCGGCGGCAGGGAAGGGGCTAGCTATGCACCAGCATACACACCGGATAATACATTGTTATTTACGGCTACCTGGCCGGATAGTGCTATTTCAAAAAAGCAACGGTATAGGAATCAGATATACCAGGCTCGCTATACAGAGGCTGAAGTAGGTAACATCGCATCCGTTGACTGGCCCGGATCAACATGGCATGAAGGTACGCCCGCTGTAAGCAGTGATGGCAACACCCTGTATTTTACCCGCTGGAAAATGGTGGATGGTAAGAAATCGGCTGCTATTTATAAAAGCATTAAATCGACTGATACATGGAGCGAGCCTGTGGTGTTAAATGCTATTGTGAACGAACCCGGTTATAATGCACAACAGCCGGTAGTATTAAGCAATGGGAAATATTTATTGTATGCATCCGATAAAAAGGGCGGCTATGGTGGTTATGATCTATGGTGTGCTGAACTGGGCAGCAATGGTGATCCGGTTACAACCACCAACCTGGGCGATGTGGTTAATACCTCTTTTAACGAAGAAGCGCCTTTTTACCATTCAGCGTCTGGCTGCTTGGTGTTTGCTACAAACGGAAGGGTAGGAATGGGTGGTTATGATTTGTTTTATAGTTCAGGTGAACCCGGCCGTTGGCAGCAACCCCAGAACCTGGGATATCCTGTTAACTCAGTTAAAGATGACATTTATTTTGCCTGCAGTAACAAATCAAAAAAATTGATAGAGAATGCATTCATTAGTTCAGACCGTACGGCTGCCTGTTGTCTGGAACTGTTTCATGTAAGCAGATCGTACACGCAATATTTTACAGGTCAGGTTGTGGATTGCGCTACGCGGCTGCCGGTTACAGAAGCAGCACTTGCCGTTACAGATGCCGACGGGCATATAGTAACCGATATGCATACCAATGAAAAAGGGGAATATATAGTTGAGGCCGCATATGGTGCCGTGTTACGTATTAAAGGCTCTAAAGATCTGTACGAGCCGGCGCAATTGACCACAAAGGAGAACACTATCAACGATACGGTTTTTAATGATGCGTTGTGTTTATTGGCCATTCCGAAGCAAAAGGAATTGTTTACAGAAACCAAACTGGAAGTTCGTAATATTTTATTCGGATTTAATGATGCCGTGATAGGCACAGGCGATTATGGCTTTCTCGACCAGACAGCGGCTTACCTGAAAGCGCATCCGCAGGCAAAAATAGAGATCGGCGCCCATACCGATGGCAAAGGTTCGGTGACATATAATTTACAATTATCTGCCCGTCGTGCAGAAGCCTGTTTAACCTACCTGGTAAACGCCGGTATTTCACGTGAGCGCATGGTGGCAAAGGGATATGGCGAATGTTGCCCGCTGGAGAAAGAGTTCACGGCTGATAAAAAGGATAATCCGGCAGCGAGAGAAAAGAACAGGAGAATTGAAATAAAATTATTATAAATGGATCTTACCATCCCGATGTTATCGGGATGGTAAGATCCAGCTGGCCAAAAAACAATTAACATTCTCAGATGAAAAACCGAGTGAAAAAAATAATGTGGGTTCTGTTGTTGCTTGTAATGGGCTATCCTGTTATTGCGCAACAGCAACCCCATTATACCCAGTACGTAATTAATAACTTTATTCTCAATCCTGCATTAGCGGGGATTGAAAATTATACGGATGTGAAGATCGGACATCGCCACCAGTGGGCGGGCATTACTGATGCACCTGTAACCACTTACTTAACCGTTCATATGCCACTGGGTAAAAAGGATGATCGTATTACGGCTACTTCTTTTGATAAGCCTGGGGAAAACCCAAGAGGAACAAATTACTGGCAGGATTATACTGCGGCAGCGCCACATCATGGCATTGGATTGAAAGTTATTAATGACCGTACCGGGCCATTGAATCGTTTCGGCGCTTATGCCTCCTATGCATATCATATAGGTATAAGTCCACAAACAAGTATTGCGGCGGGTTTTGAAGCAGGGTTACGAAAAATAAGCCTCAATAGCAGCAAATTAGATTTTGGTCAGGCTAATCCTGTTGATCCTGCAGTTGTTAATGCAGGAGCAATCAGTGCCATAAAGCCTGATTTTGGAGCAGGTATCTGGATCTATTCTGCTTCTTATTTTGTAGGCGTATCGGCCCAACAGATCATACCGCAAAAAGTGTATTTTTCTGACAACCAGGTGCAGCCGTATGGATCTGATCTTTTACCCAACCTATTTGCTACTGCCGGATATCGTTTTATGCTGGATGATGATATCTCTGCTCTGCCATCTGTTATGTGTAAATATATAAGGCCTTCACCGGTACAGGTAGATATGAACATGAAACTGCAGTACCGCGATTTATTATGGGTAGGTGCCGGCTACCGGGTTTCCGACGGCTATTCGGGGATGCTGGGTATAAATGTATCCAATACTTTCAACCTCAGTTATGCATACGATTATACAACCTCCTCCCTTCAATCCTATAGCAAAGGAACGCACGAGATCGTTCTGGGGTTTTTGATAGGCAACAAGTATGGCGACTGGTGTCCGCGTAATGTATGGTAATTATGTAACGGGAACTACCCTTTTTGAACATTTTTATACCTTTTTGACCAATTCTTATACCCTTGGGTACAGCGCGTCGTTTTGTTTAATGCCTTACTTTGCAGTTGCCAAAAGGCATCTTGCATATGAAAATCAGACGTTGTCTTCTTTATCCATTAGTATCAGTTTGCCTGCTTCTGTGGACGGGCGCAAATGCCCAAAACTGGAAATTTCCTTTTCAAAACTATACGTTGTCCTTTGATGAACGGGTCGATGACCTGGTCAAACGCATGACGCTGG
>DASUVL010000283.1:0-3827 GCA_036379015.1 Niastella sp. | reverse complement strand
GGAATATTATAGGAGCAACAAATTTATCTAAATTCCTATTGAAATTTGGCAAACCAGAAGATTACAATGGTATGAATACCAATGTTGTTTCGAAAATAACAGGCAGGACTGGTATAATTTATTTTGAGAATATTATTGAGGATGGAGTAAGATCGCATACAAATGTTCATATAGAATTGTGGGACAAAGATCATTACCAGAGTGGTTTTGTTTTTGAGCAAATGTTTAGTGGAACAACAATTCTTTTTTGGGAAATAAAATAAATTAAGATGAACAAAGCATTGTTAATGGCACTTGTATCTTTATTGCTATCTGTAAAATATTCTGCGGCCCAAAGTTCATTTCCTAAGCAACTTGTTGGCACTTGGATAAGTGCTGAATATAAAGAAGCATTAGCTTCTGATGAAGGTCAAAAGATGGGTGCTTTGGTATCACCACAGTTCCTGTTTTTTGATTCTTTAGGAACATGTTCTATTCAAACCAGAATGGAGCATATAATGAGTGTGGGCAAACCTGTCAGTACAAAAAAGTTTGGAGATAAGATTCAATTTACATATGCTGTAAATAAACATAAGCTTAGCGTCAATCAGGTAAAGGATAACAATAACTTACTTTTTATTACTTTCAGTGAAGTTCCTGTAAGTATTATATTTAAAAGGTATAAATAAAATTGGCAGAAGAATGAAAAAAAGTGCCTGTACAACCTACAGGCACTTTTTTTAGACAAGAGTGGGCTTAGGCCCTGGTAATTTGGGATAACCTATAAATTTCAAACTATGTTTTTTAAAAGATTATTCGCACCCAAAACTTCATACATCTTTGGCATTTTAATCTTGTGCTTTGCCTGCCCCGGGTATTTCCCTAATTCCTATTTCGTAACACTACTCAAATACACCTCCAGATTCGTATACCCTTCCGCATTCAACGCATTACCATCCTTCGCGTCTTTAGGATTCAAATTGTTCTTCACTTCCCATTCATCAGGCATACCATCTTTATCGGTATCGGTTAAAGGAGTGACTGATTTATAAGTTGCCCAGCCACCTACTGCGGTTGGACTATCAATAATACCCGCCTTGCCAAACGAACCTGTTCCGGATGCTATCTTATGTTGCGTTTCATATACTATGCGCGTGTCCGTTGTATCTCTCTTGGGCAGCGTAGCGCCGGCGCCGGCGAGTACGGAGTTATAAGCATCTTTCGCAGTTTGGGCTTTAATTATTCGCATAGCGACAAAAGGTGTGTCTGATTTCGCCCGGCTACGTTTGGCTTCCGGAAGTGCTGTGAGATCAACACCGCTCCAGTTGTCTTTGGTCAATTCCCTGTTACCTGCCATGTAATTACCCGCTACAAACCATTGTCCAACGCTGCTATCAGGATTTTTTGCAAACATAGCATGCAGGAATTTTAAACTGTCTGGAGTAGCGGGGCCCGGCTGGTAATAATTATGGACCAGGTTTACCTGCGAAACACCACCGGGGATCTTTACATCGCCACCATAACAGGCATTGACGCTACCCCAGTTGTAAATAACATTATTGCGGTAATCAACCAATGCCATGGTATCATGTGCCCGGGCGCCGCTAAAACGAACCACCCGGTTGTTTAAATGCGCAAACAGGTTATGGTGAAAAGAAGCATTTTGTCCACCCCATACACCGCCGTATGACCGGTGTCCTTTATGATGTCCTGCTTCATATAATCCCTCACTGACAATGCACCATTGAATGGTAATATTCTTTACATCATAAGCTGCAACCACTTCTTCATTCGCCCAGCTAAAGGAACAATGATCTATAATAATGTCATGACAGTTCTCTATGTCTAACCCGTATACGCCTGTACGCAAGGTACTGCCGGGTCGTGATCTGATATAGCGGATAATAATATTTCCTTTGTTGCCATCTTTGCTGGCGCCATTGATGATAAAGGAATGTCCTTTCAAACAAATGCCATCACCAGGCGCTGTTTGTCCGGCAATGGTCACATTCGATCTTTTTAAAACCAATGGTGCGGTAAGTTCAATAATGCCGGATACGTGGAAGACAACCGTAAGCGGTTCCTCGGGCCAGGCAGCTAATGCCTGCCGTAAACTGCCCGGACCATCATTTTGCAGATTGGTGACAATGGCCACTTTGCCGCCGCGGCCGCCAGTGGCGTATTTGCCAAATCCTTCAGCGCCGGGAAAAGCGATCAACTGGGCTTTTGTATCTTTAAATGCTGTAATAATAATAAGTCCAATCAGGAAAGCAACCTTTATACTGGGGGCCTCGAAGCAATTTTTCATGGCGACTTGTTTTTGTAGCACGGTTTCGGGTGTTAAAAATAGTAAAACAAGGTGTATTTAACTATTAGACTTCCATTAGACGTTTTCAAAAGCATATTCGTTGTATAATGTAAAATGTATTCTTCACCCTTATATCTTTGCAAAAATTGATGCAATATGCCACGTTTTTAAGGCCATGCACATCTTAGGTAACAGCAAACGACTAAAACAATTATGGTGAAAAAGAGTATAGCTATTATTTTTCTACAGGTATGTATACTGGCTGCATGTGCGCAAACGGGGAAAAAAGCAGTGTCTGATACGGTGATGCAAAATATCTATGAACAGGTAAAAACACCTTATAAATATGGTTTGGTAGTGGTTCCTGCCGACAATGGTAAAAAGCTGGATTGTCCAACGGTATTTCGTAAAGGAAATAGCTGGTACATGACTTACGTGATCTTTGATGGCCGCGGTTATGAAACCTGGATGGCGCAAAGCACGGATCTGCTGCACTGGAAAACAAAGGGGCGGTTAATGTCTTTCTCACAAGATACTACCTTGTGGGATGCCAATCAAAGAGCAGGTTATATAGCCTTGCAGGACATGCAATGGGGCGGCAGTTATCAATGGCAACCCTACAATAAAAAATACTGGATGTCGTATTTCGGGGGTAATGCCACCGGTTATGAAGCCGGATTGTTATCGATCGGCATGGCCTTTTCTGCCCAGGACCCCACGAAGCCCCACGAATTTCAACGCCTGCCGCAGCCAGTGTTATCCTCAAAAGACGCTGATGTGCGGTGGTGGGAAAACAAAAAGCAATTCAAAAGTTCGGTGATCTGGGATAAGAAAAAGATAACCGGTTATCCGTTTGTCATGTATTATAATGCCAATGGCGATACGGCTATTGATAATAAGAAGACCCGGTGGTTCGAACGTATCGGGATGGCCGTTTCTAACGATATGGTCCATTGGAAGCGTTTTCAGGCAGAACCCGTCATGCACCATCCTGTAGGCATTACCGGTGATGCCGTTATTCAACAAATGGGCAACCTGTATGTGATGTTTTACTTTGGTGCGTTCTGGCAGGATCGTAAAGGCGCCTTTAACCGCTTCGCCTGTTCGTATGATCTCGTAAACTGGACCGACTGGAAGGGTGATAACCTGATAGGATCTTCAGTTCCTTATGATGAACGATTTGCCCATAAATCATTTGTCGTAAAACATAACGGCGTCGTATATCATTTTTACTGCGGCGTAAATAATAAAGATCAACGAGGCATTGCGGTGGCTACGTCGAAGGACCTGGGGACGAGCGACGTACAATTTTTAAAAGAGTAAATTGAACCCTGATTACACACAATAATCCATTATTCCAGCTATGAATAAATATATTGTCTTCTTACTGCTGACAGGTTGCTTTTTTGCTGCCTGCAAACACAAGAATTATTTGAACGTGGTTAAGAACGATTGGAGAAAGAATAATTTAAAAGGCCGTGTAAAAAAGATTGTTAGTGTCAGATATTTTGATAGCGGCACAGATCAACAAATAGATGAG
>DASUVL010000282.1:0-4046 GCA_036379015.1 Niastella sp. | reverse complement strand
GGAGTGGGCTTCAGGAAAAGGGCAGGAATATATGAAGGTTGGTGCTGATGATCCGCGTTTGTTGGAATACCTGGGACTTTATGATAAACTTGAAAATAAAAAAAAGGCCGTATGGGAAAGCGTTGAAGCTACCCATACCTTAACGCTGCAGGATGCGCCCGTTTTATATCAGCAAACAAACAGGATCGGAAAACGCACCTGGCTACTTGCCGCAGCAATATTAACAGGTAGTATCGTAGGCGTTTATGCCCTTTACCAGATAATCAATACCAATAAAAACACGGTTCCGGCTAATAGTATACCTGTAGCTACCAGCCCGGTTGAACCTGGCAGAGAAAGAGCACTGCTCACTTTAGCCGATAACAGGGAAATAGACCTGGATACCATACCAACGGGGGTAATTGCCTACCAGGATCAAATGGTGCTCAGTAAACAAAAAGATAACCAGCTTGTATACAAGATCTCTGACAACCATAAAACAGGTACTAAAGTACTGAACAACCGTTTAACCACTCCCTACGGCGGTGAATATAAGGTTACGCTGGCAGATGGTTCCAGGGTTTGGTTAAATGCAGGTTCTTCGCTACGGTATCCCGCCGTTTTTAACGGTGATGACCGCAAGGTTGAAATTACAGGTGAAGCCTATTTTGAAATAGCAGAAGATAAAGCAAAACCTTTCCGGGTTATGGCTCACGGTACCGAAGTGAAAGTAACAGGCACCAAATTCAATGTAAAGGCATATGATGCAGATAACCAGGTAACCACTACCCTGGTGAATGGATCAGTAGCTGTACAAAACGGAAATACAATAAAGAACATCAAACAAAACCAACAGGCCATTGTATCAGGGGATAGCATTAAGATCAAAAACAAAAGTGCCGCAGAGATTGACCAGGTACTAGCCTGGAAAAAAGGACTTATCAATCTGGAAGGCGAATCGGCACAATCTATCCTGCAGCAAATACAACGCTGGTACAATGTTAAAGCACAGATAGAAACAGGCACCCCTGAAACCACATTAACCTTAACCGGTACTATTGAAAAATCGATACCCCTGGCAAATGTACTTGAGCTGTTAAATGCGAACGCAAGTGTACAGTTTACATTGCAAGGCCATACCGTGGTGGTTAAGAGAAAAAATAATTAACCTTAAAATATAAATGAATATAGATATATAAGTTCTTGTCCTTGGCTGTACTTCGCAAAGAATACCATTCGTTTCCATTAAACCTCCTTTGATAATGCTCGAACGCTGTGTAGCTTGAAAAAGCTGCACAGCATTCCTCTTTTTACCACACATAGCAACGGGATTCCCTCCCAATGGCTGCTAAACCACAGCCATTGTAAAGTTAATTTGCAAACCTTATCGCCTGTTATTGTCCGGAAGTGATTTTCGGTTAATGCAGGCTTTGCCATTTTACTTTACATTGAAAACAATTACTTGTATGTGTACACGCCTCCCCGCTAACGTTTATTGCTCCCCCGCTCGCGCGGGACAGAAAAAAGAACCAACAAAGAACCGCCATTTTTATAACTTCATAACTGATATCTAACCAGGCCAGGTTTCTGTTACGTTTCCACGATCAGGCGTATATTGCTTTTATTTATATTATATTCCCCTGATAGTGACTATTGTAACCCTGGATTATAAACATAACGTCAATACCGGAAAGTATACACCGTATGAAAAAGGTTCTTGGTTATTTGGTTATGGTATGCTGTATAAGTGTCGTAAAAGGCCAATCTAAAGACCCTGGCGTAAAGGAGCATTCGTTGGAAAAAACGATAGATATCCTCATTGCCAGGGGTATAATCAAAAGTGCGGTATACGATAAAAAATACAGGAAACTGGCAGAACTTGTTTCTGTTAATTTGAATCATGCAGACGATAGCTTACTACAACGAATATTTGCAGAACAACCTTTTCTTAAATACAAACTCATTGCCAACCACCTGTCTATTACACCCAAAAGCACAGAAGAGATTGAAAACAACCGTGCTTATTTTGAATACCAGTTATTGGGCAGGGTACTGAACGACTCGGATGATCCGTTATCAGGCGCCACCGTTCAGTTACGATCAAAAAAATATGGCGTGGCTACAGATAGTTTGGGCAATTTCAGCATTGTATGGAGCGCAGGCGATACGCTTGATATTTCCCATGTTGGCTATAAGGATGTTGCATTAGCCTGGAAAAGAACTAAAAAATTGGTGATCGTTCCGCTGATACCAAAAGACCCCATGCCGCAAGTGGCTATTACAACAGGATATTTTTCAAAAGATAAGTACAGTACGGCAAGCGGTTCGCAAATAAAAGTGGGTATTGTCCATGGCGCCGACATACTGAAGATCACCCAGGAAAATATTGCCGGTGTTTTGGCGCCACCCACCAGTGGATTGCCTGGTGCTACCCATCGTTTTCAATTCAGAGGTCCTACTTCTTTAGGCGCTGTATCGGAACTTAATTACCGGCCGTCGAATAGTCCGTTGTTTGTAATTAACGGTATACCCTGGGCCCCGTCCCTTCGCCCGGTGAACCAGTTAACCACCATGGTGGGAAGAGAACCGCAGGCGCCTGGTAATGCCGCCACTGGTTTTGACCCGTTTTATACCATTAACCCACTGGATATTGAATCTATCACGCTTTTGAAAGATGCAGAAGCCACCGCCATCTATGGCGCTCGCGGCGCCAATGGCGTTATTTTAATCACCACCAAAAAAGGAACATCCAAAGAACCACGATTAACCGTATCCCTGTCATACGGAACAGGCCGTTCCCTGCCTGGCATGTCGCTGATGAATACATCTGAATACACGGCTATGAGAAGGGAGGCTTTTAAAAACGATAATATTACGCCAACGCCTGCCAATGCGCCTGATCTGTTGTTGTGGGATACCACCAGGAACCTGGATATGAATAACATGTTGTTGGGTGGTACCTCTAACAACCTGAATGAACACTTTTCTTTTTCACAGGGTGATTCGCTTTTTCAGTTCTTACTAAATGGCGGTTTCAGCAGCCAGACAGCTGTACTACCCTCAAATATATATGGTAAAAGATGGTCGCTGTTATCTGACTTTTATTACAGATCAAAAAACAAGAAATTAAAAACGGGTATAACCGCTTTCCGATCCATTACCGAAAACAAGTGGTTAACCGATAATGTTATGGAAGCCACGTTACTGGCGCCCAATGCGCCGGAATTTACCGATAGCGTTGGCCGTTTGGTGTGGAAAGACAAAGGCGCTTCTTTCAACAACCCCTTAAGTTACTTTCAGAAAAACGATCATATTCAAACCACCAATAGCTCCATACACACGTATGTACAATATAAAATATTCAGAAAGTTGCGGCTTGAAACCTCGGTAGGCTTTCAGCAGATCCATGTAAAAGAAAAAAGCAGGTTGCCGGCCATGGCAGTAAACCCTGACCTGAGTACAATCGGCACCTACATGGAAGCCAGTAACCGGTTTACTACCTGGATGGTGGAACCGGGTTTACACTACAATGATTCCCTTTGGAAACAAATACAGGTGCAGGTTGTATTGGGAGCGTTCTGGTCGTCACAAATAAATGGACGGTGGAAAAATACATATGAAGGCTACACAGATGATGGCCTGCTTGGGATACCCTCAGCAGCAAAAACAATTACCAATACTTCAGACAAAACAAGGTATTTATTTCTTTCTACGTTTGCCAGGGCTAAATTCAATTACAAAAACAAGTATTTTTTGAGTTTAACTGTCCGCCGCGATGGCTCATCCCGATTTGGCCCCGAACACCGGTTTGCCAATTTTGGCGCTATTGGCGCCGGCTGGATCTTCTGGGATAATATCAATAAAGAGGGTGCGAATAGCTATGCCAAACTCAGGGCAAGTTATGGTTCAACCGGTAATGACCAGATCGGCGATTATGCCTATTTGAATACCTGGAACACAGCGGCACGAGCCTACCAGGGATTATATGGCATTTATCCCACTGGTTTGGCTAACCCTTATTACCAATGG
The DNA here is from genome assembly GCA_036379015.1 of Niastella sp. GTDB lineage: Bacteria > Bacteroidota > Bacteroidia > Chitinophagales > Chitinophagaceae > Niastella. Next base: position 38 of record DASUVL010000282.1, on the reverse strand, counting down.
GAAGTTACCCGCAAACTCGAAGGCGGACTTGAATTACG
>DASUVL010000281.1:0-11275 GCA_036379015.1 Niastella sp. | reverse complement strand
TTAACTCCTGTATTAATAATATCCGGCCGCCCGTCCTTGTTAATATCTGCAAAGCTGATCTCTCCGCTAGCGCTTTGGGCTAACCCGATATTTTTCTCAGTAAATGTATTATTGTTATTAATAAGCAGGCGCGCATGGGGGGTCGCCGCTGCCTCCTGGCCGTTGAGTAAAAGGTCCATATCGCCATCGTTGTCTGTGTCGGCCCAACTGAGAGAAGAATTATATAACCCCGCTACATTGGTTACCTGTTCAGTAAATGTGTTGTTCCCATTATTGATATACAGTTTAAAGATTGAAGCGGATTCCTGCAAATTGGCACTGCCGATATAGGAGATATCCGGCCTTCCATCGCGGTTATAATCCACCACAACACAACGCCCCTTATAGGCTGCTGGAAATGATTGGGAAGAAAGGATGAAGCCACCGTAAGTGCCACCGTACGTGTTGTTAAAGTATAACCTGGCAGTCAGGTTGCTACCAAACTGGCCTGTCATAAACAAGTCCTTAAAGCCATCGCCATTAAAATCTGCGACCGCTGAGGCTACGTCCGACCAGCCGTCGCCAACCGGTGAATACAATTGTGAAACAAACCGGTACATAGAGTCGGCCTGGGAGTCATTGCGGAAGATCTTTCCGCCGTTCAATATATCCATATCGCCGTCATGGTCATAATCGGCGAGGTCATAATTGCCGGTGCTGAAACCGTTGAATACGGGCGTGAACTGGGTTGGTAATGGATTATTGATCAGGGAGCGTACATGAGCGCCCCAACCGAATGCGCCTGTACTGCCAGATGGATTGGCGCTGAATTTTACGGTAAGGCTGGAGCCCGTTGATTTTACATGCCATGTACTGCTGTATTGCGGGGAGATCATCGTAATCTGTGGTGTGTTTACAGAACTACCATCATAAACTGTTATCATTTCATCGCTATTCAAACGCACACTGTCGAACGAAATACCAAGGGTTGAACCGGAGGCAGAAAAAAAAGTGATCACTTTCGTGCCATCGGCATATCCTGTTTTAAAACCACCGGGATCATACAAGTAACATTCCGTGGTGGTAATAACGGTGTCTTTCATGTTAAATGCTGGCAATTGCTGGGAAAAGAGTGGGCTGAAGCAAAGTACGGCTATCAGCGAAAATAGAAATGTTTTCACGATCAATTAGGATTAGGGCTGCAATTTACTACAAGGTGAGTCTTAAATATTTATTTTGGAAATCAAGTAAAGGCGGGAACGCCTGCATTGCTGTCACTGTTGCACGCCTATTACCCAAAACTGCACGCATTTGTGCTAAAACTGCACACTTATTGGTTGAGTTAAGAAGAAAATTTTTTAAAAAAAATTGCGGAAAAAGGTTTTTTTCACGGTCTTTTTGGCGAACGAAGAGGTAAAATTGCAGTATTTCAGCTATTGGAGAATGCTATAGGGGCGACCAAGGACGAACAATTGCTTGAACATCTTGCATATGATTTGAGGGTGGAGGTACTTAGAAATTTCGGGAGCAATAATGGTCTATTTCGGAGCATTAATAATTTACCCATCGAAATTTCAATTAGCAAACTAATTGAGATGTGGTTTGGTGAATTTATTAAGTATTGTAATCCTTTACATAAGTTAGATATGGAACTAGTCGGTTTCCCATTTATGATCGATACATTGATTCGTATTATTTCTTCTTATGGAATTTATAATCTTATAAGAGCTTCGCGGAGATTTGTGAAATAATAGAAACTTGTTAATAATCTGAACGTTTGTACGGAGAAGTAATGAAATGATATTGTCCGTTGGGGTGGATGATAGTCTTTTAATACTAAACACTTACATAATCTCCAAGTTATATTGATTCAGGATTCTCAACCCCTTTAAAAATGGAAACCATAGATCATACATGCTATTTTTAAATTTTCGTTATGATTATTGGTGAAACTGGAAAGAAGCAACAATATAAAAATAATCGTATAATGCTTCCCGCCTCTTCAATTGGATTTTGATATTACGCAATTTTTAACCCCTAAATAAATCTTAATGAGTAAGTTTATAAAGATGGCGTTGTTCGCTATTCTCATTGTATGTACATCAGCCGTCGAAAAGCCGAGAACTGAAAATCAAACGAAAGTTTATATCTGTGTTAGCAGTACAGCATATGCGTATCACCGAATAGAATTTTGTAATGGCTTGCAGAGATGTACACATAGGATAATCGCTGTAACGGTAGGTGAAGCAAAAACTACGTACCAACGGCAGCCATGTCGTAATTGCTACAGATAACAGTTGAAGTTATTGAACGAGATATTATCGAGGAATGCTAACCTCTTTAAATTATATATTCCCCATGTAGATGCTCGTAATAGTCAATATGGATATGTCACCAACATTATTGCAAAAGGACCAGAGCGAGATAAAAATGGTAATATAAGGACAGTTCCCGCAAAAGATTTACTGAATACCGTCCAAAAATAATTAACCATAAAAAAAGCCCTCCCGACGAGTCGAGAGGGCTTTTACTTAAAGTGCCCAGGACTGGATTCGAACCAGCACATCCTTGCGAACGCTGCGACCTGAACACAGTGCGTCTACCAATTTCGCCACCTGGGCAATTCAGATCTTTATAAAAATAAAAGAGCTTTTTTGTTTTCGGGTGGCAAAGATAACCGGAAATTTTAAACAGCCAAAAAATAGACAACAATTTTATCAGAAAAAATTGACTATCAGCCTCCAACCCGGCAATTTCGCCTCAAAACATAGGACAGGCGGGCTCTTTTGTATGGAATTAGGTATGTCAAAGTAACCAACCTGCATAAGCCAGGACAAGCAGACGGGATCAAGGCAAATTTCCGGGGCCTTCACCATCTAACCAACTTACGGATTTATTTCAAGGCAACCGTATCTGACGTTTTCCTCAGCAGCAGCGTATCTTTTACGATGTACTCTTCTTCCAGGTACAATTCTGCCAGTGTAAGCGTGTTTCAGAAGCATTAACTCATATTACCATCTTTCCACTGCCAGTTTATGAACGCTCATTAAAGTCTTCTTTTCATTCAATATGCGTATATAGTAAAACGCCTGTGCTGTAATAGTAGGAATATGCAGCACTTCAGTTTGAGCCTGCCTTGTTATTTTTATTTTTTGTTGTATAACTTTTCTTCCCAATGCATCCTCTAACAGGATCGTGTAATTGCCAGATGGCAAATCGTTAAACTGTATATTTACTTCATCAAAAAGCACGGGATTGGGATAGATCCTCACATGACCGGTTTTATTAAATGGCCTGCTAAAAAATACGACAGAAGGTATTTCCTTTTTTACGTGTAATACATGGCTGCTGGCCAAATCGGCGATGCCATACAACTGTTGCATAGCAGATGAAGGCAATGCTTTCCATGTTTTATGATCAACAATAAAGGAAGCACCTGTATAAATCGAACTACTGACAATCAATTGTCCATTTTCATCTACTGCGGCCCCGTTGGTGGTAAACCGGGATGGCAACCCCGTGATAGTGGCCTGGTAAGTAGCCACCCTGGTATTGACATCAATCTTATAAACCCTGTTGCCGGCTGTTATGAGATATAGATTCCCTGCATCATCGGCAACCAGATCGCCCCCGGCATTGTCGCAGGGATTGAGGACTGTCATTTCGTTATTGAGCGGATCATCTACCAACGCCCCCTGATCTGAAAGAACAGGCCTGCCATTCGTTGTAAAGCGGATCAGTTTATTTTCAGTCGTGATAGTATATCCATAACCATCCGGCGTTATCACCAGTCTGGTAATTGGACTGGTACTTTTAAAAGTATACTTGCCCGCTTTGCTGAAAGACAGATCCACATCTCCGTACACCTTCATAGTGGTTAGATCGATATAACGAAGCTGGTCATCGCTCATGGGAACATAGTAGATCCGGTTGTGCTTTCGGTCGAGGGCAATTGCCGCTACCCCACTATTTAATGCTGGCAACGAAGGATTGTTGACCGGTGCGTTACTTAGTAAAACAGGAGCCTCCTTTTTATCAATTAACTTATGCGTTAAGAAATTATACATCGGCCCTTTTCTGTCGTTCATGTTTAACAACATACTGCTGAACTTCCCCGTCCTGGTATTTAATGATCGTAAAGCGATCCATTCGCTGCTACCTGTATTTGCGGCGGTAACAGCATAGGCAAAATGGTTTGATTGACCTTTAAGGGAATTAACAAAATGAGGAAGTGTAATAAAGATCAGTACATAACATAGCATCTTACACATAATAGTACGATTTAGATTTTCCCGGCTCTTAGGCTCTTAATAAGGGCCCGTAAACCCGGAAGTTTACGAGCCTTTTTGGTTTTCCTGAAGTGCCTATTATTGCTATAGCTCCATTGTTAGAGGCTTACACTAAACAACAGTTACCCTGCCTGTAAAAAAGAAACCTCTTTCCGTCGATTCCAAAAAATTAAATTCACCCAGGCAATAAAAATTACTCAGCAAATAACATTTCCGGTAGTACGACAAATAACTGTACATTTCAGTCAGGTTAATTTTGAAGTGATCAGAGGGTATACTACCCAGGTAAAACAATAAACAGAATTATTTAAAAACCTAAGGATTGGAAAGCGGTTGTTCGAAGGAATATAGCTTTGGTTATTCGGAGAATATGATGCGCCGTGGATGATATTTTTACAGAGAAAAAGTAACGGCACAAAACATAGTGGGATTAATAGGCAATACTAAATTAACAGATTTTTTTTCCAAATCAAAAATATTTTATTACAATTTTATTTTTTAAGTCCGAATTTGACAAGCACCACCAATGCCACCATCTGTACCAACAACTTTCAATAAATACATCAAGCTTCCTTTTGCTATCTTAGCATCAAACGCACATTATGGCCACTTCCATAACGCAAAAACTTAAAATTAAAGAAGGCTTCACCTTGCGTACTGTCAACGCCCCGGTCGATTTTAAAAAGTACCTCGCCCCCCTGCCCGATGGTGTCTCTATTTCTCCCACGGCTAAAAAATTCCAGCAGATACATTGGTTTGTACTTAATAAAGCGCAACTTGATAAAGAGCTGCCCGCCGTGTTGGACCTGGTAAAAGATGATGTGCTTTGCTGGTGCTATTACCCTAAAGGCTCTTCCAAGCTGCAAACCGACCTTACCCGCGATAAGGGCTGGGATACGCTCCTACAACACAAGCAGTTCCACTGGATCAGCCTCATTTCCTTCAACGATACCTGGTCTACGTTTGCTTTCCGCCTGAAAACCCAGGCTGATGAAAAAAAAGCAGCCCAACCCAAAGAAAGACCGATCCTCGATTATATAGACCCCAAACAAAAGATCGTGCGACTTCCAGACGACCTTGCGAAAGTGCTTTCGAAAAACAAAAAGGCCAGTGCCTTTTTCGAATCTCTTTCGTTTACCAACAAAAAAGAATACGTGGAATGGGTGGTTACCGCCAAACGCCCCGAAACCAAGCTGGAACGCATCACGGGTACCCTGGACAGGCTATCGAAAGGCTGGAAGAACCCGCGAAACCTGTGATTATGTGTACATACCTGTCATTGTTTGAATGTAGTGGATACACGCCATCAGGCATCATCAGCCGTGGCGGCGCCAGGGATGCAGCACAGCAGCGCCATAGATCAACCGTACCACGGCCGTAGCACAACCGTACATCCGCCGTAGATCAGCCGTACCACAACAGTACCACAGCCATAGATGCAGCCTACACTAGCCGTACTTCAGCCATACCACTGCCGTAGTTGCGCCATAGTTGAAAGAATCAATGAGTTATGAAAAACGACTTTGCATATTTCACCCACCTATTTCAACTCCACCTTCTTTCCCGTTCTCGTTGCCTTATAAATGGCATCAATAATTTTCAGATCCCGCACGCCTTCTTCGCCATCGACGGGCACTACAGGCTGCTTGCCATCGAGGATAATGCCCGCCATTTCATCCATCTGTACGGTTTGATGAGTTACGTGGGGCTGGGTCAGCTCGCCTTTGTTTGTTCGTCCTTTAATAGGACCGTAACCAGTTGAAGGCTGCAGTTCGGCAAATCCCTTTTCTCCATCTAAAAAAAACCGGTCCAGGTTATTCATGTTATAGGTCGATAAACAGGAGGCTACCGCGCCGCTGGGAAAACCCAGTTGAAACTGAATGGTTTCATCTACCCCTTCTTTAAATTTTTGCGGATTGGTCTTTGTTTCCTGGGCCGTTAGCCAAACCGGCTCCTCGCCTACCATATAACGCGCTCCATTAATGGAATAAATGCCAATGTCCATCAGGGAACCGCCGCCCGACAATGCCTTGTTCAATCGCCATTGCGTGGGATCGCCGATAGTAAAACCACATAATCCCTGGAAGAAGCGTATTGCTCCCAACTCCCCTTCTTTGCGCATACGCACGATCTCCAATGTCTTGGGTTCAAAATGCATTCTGTACCCCACTAGCAATTTCACATTCGCTTTCTTACAGGCATCTACCATCTCCTGCCCTTCCTTTGCATTCACCGCCATTGGCTTTTCACAAATAACATGCTTACCCGCTTTGGCAACGCGTATCACCTGATCGTGATGCAATGCATTAGGGGTTATCACATACACCACATCAATGTCGGGGTTATCTTTAATGCGGTCGAAGTTTTCGTAATTGTAACAGTTCTTGTCGGGGATATTATACTTAGCCTTCCAGGCGGCGATCTTGGTGGGCGTACCGCTGATAATACCTGTTAGCTGGGCCCGTTTGCAGGCCAGCATGGCTTCCGCCACCCGGGTTCCATAACTTCCTAACCCCATAATAGCTACACGCAATGGCGGGCCATCGTAGGCTGTAGAAGCCCTTTGTTCGTTCAATGTATATGCTTCGGCCGGTAATAATGGAAACGCCATAACCGAAGCTGCCAGTTTTTGCAGAAAGTTTCGACGGGAATTCATAATAGCAAGTTTAGATTAAATGTAAACAATAAGCACTACAGGAAACAAATTCTGGTAAAAGCATCTGCAAAAATTATGCTGGCCCCATTACCATTAACAGCAGGTTTGTATCGTTCTTGCAGGCTGCTCTTTCCGCTCATCCCTTAAATAGTCTTTTTTAATAAATTATGCCAGTCTTCCAAATCCTTCAATCACAGTAATAATTGTCTTGTAACATGTGTTGACAGCATTACCGCTGTTATACTTTAACTTTAAAACCTATAGACAAATTAGTAGAATTGATACATGAACCGGAGCTTCCTGCTTGTACTAATTTTTCTTGCTTCAACTACAACCGCCATGAGTAATTTCGCCGATACAACGGTTGTAAAAAGATCCTATTATACTCAACAACTGAAAGGTGCCGTTACGTTAGATGGCATTCCCAACGAAGAAGCCTGGAATTCGGTTGCATGGAGCGGTGACTTTATTGTATATCAACCCAACGAAGGTAAAGCGCCGAATCAACCCACCCGGTTCAAGATCTTGTACGACGAAAAGTTTTTATACATCGCTTATCATTGCATTGATCAAAGTCCTGATTCCATCATTAAACGTATGGACCGCCGCGACCAGTTCCCCGGTGATTGGGTAGAAATAAATATCGACAGCTACCACGACCTGCGTACTGCCTTTTCATTTACCTTGTCTGTATCGGGTGTACGCGGCGATGAGTTTATTTCGAACGATGGTGATAACTGGGATGTTAACTGGAACCCTATCTGGTTTGGCAAAACGCATATTGATGAAACCGGCTGGACGGCCGAAGTAAAGATCCCGTTCAGTCAGCTCCGTTATGGCAATGAAGCTGATAAAACCTGGGGCATCCAGGTTACACGACGCATCTTGCGTAAAGAAGAAAGGAGTACCTGGCAATATATTCCACAAAACTCAGGCGTGTGGGTAAGCCGTTTTGGCGAGCTGAAAGGCTTAAAGAATATTCCCATGCACCGCCAGGTTGAAATAGCGCCCTACGTAACCATACAGGCCGACAAATACAAAAAAGAAGATGGTAATCCATTTGCAAAAGGGTTCGATACCAAACTAACCGGAGGGCTCGATGGCAAGTATGCCGTTACCAATGATCTTATTCTCGACTTCACCGTGAACCCTGATTTCGGCCAGGTAGAAGCCGACCCCTCGCAGGTGCGTATCGATGGCTTTCAGAATTTCTTTGAAGAACGCAGGCCATTTTTTATGGAAAGCAGGAATATTTTCAATTACCAGCTAACCGGTTCCGAGGCCGGTGGCGATTACGATTCCGACCTGCTTTTTTATTCGCGCCGCGTTGGCAGTTCGCCGCACGCCTATCCCAATGTAAACAGCAATGAATACGTAAAAATGCCGCAGAATACATCTATCCTGGGGGCAGCCAAATTCAGTGGAAAGACCCGCAAAGGCTGGAGCATTGGTGTGTTGGAAAGCATCACCCAAAAAGAAATGGCTACCATCGATTACAATGGGGAAAAACGAAAAGAGTTGGTTGAGCCGCTCACCAGTTATTTTGTGGGCAGGCTGCAAAAAGATATTAATGGCGGCAAAACTATTTTTGGCGGCATCTTTACCGCTGTTAATCGCGATAATGGCCTGAACGATCTTTTACACCGTCATGCTTATTCAGGCGGACTTGATTTCTTTCATACCTGGAAAAACCGTACCTGGTACATTCGCGGTAATGTGGTGTTCAGTCAGGTGCAGGGCAGTAAAACGGCTATCCTCAATACACAAACAGCTTTTGAACACCTGTTCCAGCGAAATGGCGCAAGTGAAGTATCGGTAGACAGTAACCGCACGGCGCTTACGGGTACAGGCGGTACTCTTCGTTTTGGAAAAAACGGTGGCAGATCGGGCCGCTTTGGCCGGGTGTTTAAATTCGAGACCGGTATAACGCTCCGTTCGCCGGAGTTGGAATTGAACGATATTGGTTTTATGCTCACCGCCAATGAGATCAACCATTTTACCTGGGCCGGTTTTCATTGGCCCCAATCGTTCCTGTTCTTCCGCAATGCCCGGTTAAATTATAACCATTGGTCGCGGTGGGATTACAGCGGAAAATTCATTTACCAGCAATTCAACTTCAATTCACATGCTACGCTTAATAACAACTGGCAAATGGGTACCGGCGCTAACTGGGTCCCGTTCGGAATTTCAAACAATGCATTACGCGGCGCTTCAGCCGTTCGCCGACTGCCCGGCATGTCGCATAATTTTTATATCACCAGCGATTTCCGGAAAAAGTTTTATGTAAACTTTAATACCAACACGTTTTGGGGATTTCAGCGCACCATGAAAAACAGCCAATCGGAATTAACATTCTATTTTCAGCCCATCAATGCCATGCGCATCAGCCTGAGTGCAAGCTATGCATACTCCTGGCGTAAACAGGACCAGTTCGTAAGCAATGTTTCCTATGCCAATACCACCCGTACCATTGTAAGCGAAGTAAAGCAACATACTTTACGGTTCGTGGGCCGGTTGAGCTATAACATTACCCCCGATCTCACTTTGCAATACTACGGACAACCTTATATTTCACGGCCACTGTACAATCACTTTGCGTATGTAACAGATCCTTTAGCTAAAACACTCAACAATCGTTTTCATGTGTTCAATAACGGAGAGATCAGCGAAGCCAATGGAAAATATCATGTAGATGAACAAAAGGATGGTACGGTTGATTACAGCTTTAACAAACCCGACTTCAACTTTGTACAGTTCCGGAGTAATTTTGTAGTGCGTTGGGAATATAAACCCGGTTCTGAATTATATCTGGTATGGTCGCAAAGTAATACACCCGATGCGGCTGACGACCTGGAGAATAATGTACCTGTTCCGAAAAGTCTTTTCCAGAATGCATTTGACAACCAGGAGGTGAGGAATATCTTTTTAGTTAAATGGACGTACAGGTTTTTGAAATAATGTGATAATGTGATAATTAGATGATGTGACAATGGAATACAGCGCCAGGTAAAATAACTGGCAATTGTATTTAATTATCGAATTATCACATTATCAAATTAGCTAATTGTTTTCAAAATCCTTTCTCATCAGCCGAAGGCCCGTAAATAGATGGTACAGGTATATTATTCATGCGCATATAAACCGTAAGCTGTCCGCGATGATGCACCATGTGATTTATGGTTTGTTCCAACTGCGATATTTTAGACGAACTGTAAAGAACCTGTCCACTGTTTTTCAAACTGAACGTGTTCTGAAGCGCTTCGTCCTGCACGTTCGACAATGCTTGCCTGGCACGCTGTACGTTTTCATCAAAACGTTTTACCACATCATCTGCACTAGCAGGCATGAACCTTTCATCAGTGGCGAAATCAAGGTCAGGCTTTTCAATAATGACAGCGATCCACCTTGGTATATCAGCTACCAGCAGCGTGAGGTAGCCTAGCTCCATCGACGTTTCATGAGGTTTGAAACTGAACAGCTCCATAGGGATCCGTTCAATGCATTTGCGGGTAGCCGTTATTTCAGCTTCCAGCTCTTTTACAAAGCTTTTACCAAAAGTGGTCTGGCTCATGGTTATTATTTTAATAGTTCCGCTAAAAAAGATGTGCCACGCCTTTATGGCATGGCACATTTGGTAATATATATTGGCAACCCTTTAAGCAATAGCTCCGGCAAAAGCTACATTAGACTGATTACCAGCGCGGGCCGCCAGTAGTTTCTTTCTTTTTTGATAGAATACATACGATGTAGTAGCCAACCCTAATGGCAATACCATAAACATCCAGTCGGGTTTGCCAATGGCAATAATAGAATATGTTGCACCTATGAGATCAAAGAACAAACCGGCATAAGCCCATTCTTTTAAGCGGGGAAAACCGGGCACAAGAATAGCCACTACACCCAACAATTTGGCCACACCAATAAAGGGAACAAAGTATACCGGATAGCCTAATTCCTCATGCATACCCTTAATAGCTATGGGCTGGCTAAGGATATCGGGAATAGCAGAACCCAGCATTAAAAAGGCAAATAATCCTGTAAACACCCAATAGAAAATGTTAGTCTTTTTCATAAAAAACAGTTTAAGCGTTGAAGATTTTTTTTGTTTTTTGTTGAAACAAAACTAGGATCAAAAACCGGCTTCAACGGGGTGTGATACAGACATTAAAGGGGTGGTTTGCGACATGGAGTTAAGTTGAAAAGCCAGCCTGCCGGCAGGCAGGTTGACAGGGTTAATAAGTTGATAAAGGCTTTTGCTACGCCTTCCTCTATATACTTTATCACCTTTATCAACTCTATCAACAAAAAACGGGGTGCTCCTCAAAGAACACCCCGTCTAATATTATAGAAG
>DASUVL010000280.1:0-3870 GCA_036379015.1 Niastella sp. | reverse complement strand
TGATTCATCAAAGCGTTACGCAGCAACAATAGCCATGCGTATTTCCACCACAGCCCCATACTTGATAATGGGACATTCTCGCTTATGAATAGATCGACATCCATTCATCAATATAAGCCAATAGCTCCCGGCTCATTGGTATGGCTGCATTCGCCAGACAAGCGCCCGAAATAGCCTGGGCCAATACAATGGCGTGTGGGATATCAAGATGAAGCAACAAGCCAAGTCGAAAACCTGCATGAAAACAATCTATGGTTTGCGGTGGCACATGGATGTTATTCATCGGCCTGGCGGCGAATTCCAATTGCCCATCCCTTGAAAATAACAACACCCGGTTACTGCAAAGTATCAACAGCACATCAATACGCATGGCATTGAACAGGGCAAGGTATTTTCCCCTCACGTCAGGTGACCTGGTGGCGCCATAACTGGCACCATATAGCGTGTTCCATAGTTTGTCCGCCTCCTGTTCATCAAGTACCAGGCTAACTCTTCCATGCGAGGAGTAATCCCCTATTATATCAAGGATCTCATCCAGCTCAAATACAAGCCGCCTGGTGATGTCTCCCAAACGAAATATGAATTCAAAATCCCGCTTGTTAAGTGGCTTGATCACATCTTCAAAAAAACCATCCCAAATGTCAGTGGCGTCGGCTACGTTTGCATAATCAGCAAACGCTATGATTGAACAGTTGCTGATATATGTCCTAAGCTTTTCTATATATCCATTATTCTTCAGATTATTCCACCGGTAAGAACCCGCGTCTGCTGCAATAGGCCAATGGAGTTGGGATGCTGTATGACTATTTGATATTACATGACGTATTCCAAGCCCTTCCCAAAATGTGTCAGCAAGGGAGGCATCCTTTTGCAGCGAGCTTGCTTCATCAGTATCCTGAAAGGGATTGAAAACTTCATACGCTCCACTTCGCTGCAGGTATCGATCAACCGGGTCCTGGTGTTCCCTGATATTGACGGCAAGATCCGCCAATAGGAAAGCCGTTTTGGGCATTTGGTTTTGTACGTACATATTTTTCAATTGATCGGTGAGCAATTGTTTAATGGTAGCCGCTGTTTGCAACAAAGCGAATTGAACAGCTTTAAGCCATCATCGGTTACTACAACAGGTTATCAGGACTTCCGGCAGCGACGCTTACTTCAGCCGGCGTCACTGGCAGGTCTTCCAGGTAGATGGCATCGTCGAGGAACTCCCCTCCATCACTGGTATCGCGATGAAGTTCATGATGCTTAATGACGGGATGCGGCTCGGTTGATCTTGCACTCAGGTTGTGCACGCGTTGATATAAAAAGAACGAGAACATAACATAGGTTTTTATGATTAATAATTGATTGAAGTGTGTGAAGAGAGAGAGAAGGTTCGTCTGCCAACGGTTGACTTGCCGTGTTGTTGACCGGTTTTCGTAAGGATTATACGCCGGCGTAGAGAAATCCATTTGCACGAACGGGTGGAAAGTGCATTCTCATTACAACCGCCGCGGCAAGCTGTCACCCGTCGTCTTCGTTTCAACGGCTGGCAGACAAATTCCTTTATGCTTTGGCTGTTTGGGGAACCGTTGTGATCCATTTTTCAAAGGAGATCTCCCCCAGTTTTGCTTTTCCTGCAGGAACCAGTGACGTATCTCCAACCTCTCCACCAAAATAGCGGGGTTCGCCATTGGGTATCACTTTGCGTGGATCGTTTGTATATTGCAGGTAGCGGCCCACGATCTCGTAGATCGGGAAACGTTCCGGGCCGGCAATTTCCATAATGCCATTGAGCGGCTTATCAACAACAGCCTGGGCTACAAAATTAGCTACATCTGTTGCAGCGATAGGTTGGAATTTTACAGCTGACAGGTGCACCTCGTTATCGCGTGTAGCCTCTGCAGTGATGCCTCCCAGGAACTCGAGGAATTGTGTACTTCTGATAATGGTATAAGGCACGCCACTTTTTTTGATCAGGTTTTCCTGTACTAATTTCGCCCGCATGTAACCGATGTTCTGCATCAGGTCAACACCTACAATGGATAACGCCACATGATGCTTTACGCCCGCATTGATCTCCGCTGCCAGCAAATTGTGACCTGCGGTTTGAAAGAATTCCAATACCGCCTTATCTTCGAAGGAAGGCGAGTTGGCCAGGTCTACCACTACATCAGTATCGCTCATGGCTTCCGCTAAACCTTCTCCTGTAATTGTATTGACGCCAGTATTGGGAGAGGCAGCAATTACCTGATGTCCCTGCTGACGAAGTTGCGCTACTACTTTACTTCCAATGAGGCCGGTGCCTCCAATGACTACGATTTTCATAATTTAATTTTTAATTATTAGATATACCTGTAAGGAGGCCAACGACATGCCAATCGGTTAAATAGATGAATACCAATATTGTAAGAAAAATAGCCGGCGTAATTTTCACTATATTTAGTGAAAGCACGAAGAATTACACGATATGAAGTGAGTATTGGGACGTCAGCAGTATTTGCGTTGGCTTGAAAATAGATAAACTACCAGGTAAAGTGGCAACACAGGTGACCCATGAAATAATAAAATACACCATCCATTGCACCGACTAGCGCTTGAAGGTACCAAACAGCCTGTCCCAGAGGCTGGTATAGAAACCAAAATTGTATCCCATGTGCTCGTGGTGATCGTGATGGAATGTAGAGGTGCCCAGGTACCTGAGTACCGGCAAACGGCGTATGCCAGCGGGCAGTGGTTCTATGCCCAGATGCCCCGTGAGCCCAAAGGCCAGGTTTACGGTGAGGTATAGAATAATAGCGTATATATTAAAGGGAAAGATTACCAGCAGTAGCAGCCACAGTGCGCCAAAAGAAACAGTTTCAAATGGGTGCAAAATGAATAGGTCCATCGGCTTGGGATGTATAGCCTGGTGGTGCAACCCATGTATGGCCCTGTAGAGAATAGTTTTGTGTATCAGATAATGGAACAGGAACATCAGCAGGTCCATTGCCAGGAACAAGAGCAGGAAATGCGTTGCAATCGTCCATGAAACATCATAAGATATTTTTATCAGTCCATGCTTCCATAACCAGTAACCAGCATAAGTAATTGTGGTATTCAGCACGTTGGTACCTGCACATATAAACCATTCTTTGCGGGTATCTGCAAAGGGGGTAACCGATTGCGGCGACAAGCGCCGCTGAATATGCCGGCCCGTTACCAGCACCAGGCCGGTGAGCAAAACATTTTCTGCAAGGAAGATGGCCCAGATGAGCACAACGGGTAAAGTGGCGAATGATTGCAGGAATTGTTGCATAGGTGAACGATAAGCACCTAAAAATAGCAAAATATCATTTGTTAACACACGGCTACTTTCAAACAAGAATATATCAGCGTTAATTTATCTTGAATTCTGTCATGCATTCTGGAGTCCGTGCATGTTTCAACGAACTTAAAAATCAGCCTCCGAACGGGATCTTCTGGGTTATTGTCAATAATAAACTACCCCGCCAGCACTATGAAAAAAGCGGCCGCGCAGCCTGGTTAGTTGAACACTAGCAATTTTGCTTTTCGTTTATTATCTTGAGCAAGATATTTTTGATCAGCCAACAGATTCGGCCGGTCCTCTACCACCACAAAGCCTCAACTTTATGCGAGGCTTGAAAGACAACAAATGAAATGGAAACTATAATATTTTGTGGAATCCAGGCGACGGGAAAAACTACTTTTTTTAAAGAGAAATTCTTTAAAACGCATATTCGCATTTCTCTAGACCAACTTAACACAAGAAATAAAGAACAGAAATTCATTGAAACCTGCATTCTAACACAACACCCGTTTGTAGTGGACAATACAAACCCAACAAAGGAAGAAAGAGAAAAATATATTTCAGTTGCAAAAGCAAAC
>DASUVL010000279.1:0-2201 GCA_036379015.1 Niastella sp. | reverse complement strand
CAATGTTACCCAACAGATATATGTATCACCCGAATCGTGGGAAGCAGTTCGTAATTTAAAAGATCAAAACTTATTGATCATTAATCAGATATCTTCTTTTTTACCAGCTGAAGCCACCGGCCAGGACCTCAACCGCAGTATCCTGGAAATGCTGATGCAATCGCCCAAAGCTTCCCTGCACAACGTAGTAGCTGATGTGCTGAGCTATGAAGCAAAAAAATTGATGAGCTAGGAAAAAAGAAGTAAGATGTAAGAAGTAGGAAGTCAAATAAACGATATGCCCGATAAAAAGATATATACCGATAGCGCCATTGAGATCAAATCGCTGTACACCCCTGCTGATGTACCAGCGGCATTTCAATCCGAAATGCCTGGTCAGTTCCCTTTTACCCGGGGCGTACAGGAAGATATGTACCGAGGTAAGTTATGGACCATGCGACAGTACGCCGGGTTTAGTACAGCGGAAGAAAGCAATAAACGGTATCACTATCTGCTATCGCAGGGCGTAATGGGTTTGAGCGTGGCATTTGACCTGCCTACCCAAATCGGTTACGATAGCGATCATCACCTGGCCGAAGGCGAAGTAGGTAAAGTGGGCGTAGCCATTGACAGCATTGCAGACATGCAAACCCTGTTTAAAGGCATCCGGCTCGAAGATGTTTCCACATCCATGACCATCAATGCCACCGCCTATATTTTGTTGTCATTATATGTAGCGCTGGCCAAACAACAGGGCGCCGATCTGAACAAGATCACCGGCACCATTCAAAATGATATATTAAAAGAATATGCAGCCCGGGGTACATATATCTATCCACCCAAGCCTTCTATGCGCATTATTACCGATATTTTCGAATGGTGCAGCAAGGAATTACCCAAATGGAATACTATTTCTATTTCAGGCTATCACATTCGCGAAGCAGGAAGCACTGCCGTTCAGGAAATTGCATTCACGTTAAGCAATGGGAAGGCCTATGTACAGGCTGCCCTGGAAAAAGGACTTGACATCAATGTATTCGGCCGGCGGTTGTCATTCTTCTTTAACTCACATAATAACCTGTTTGAAGAAATAGCCAAGTTCAGGGCCGCCCGCCGCATGTGGTCGCAGATAATGAAAGATCTGGGCGCTACCGATCCCAAAGCTATGATGCTGCGTTTTCATACCCAAACAGGCGGCAGCACGTTAACAGCACAACAACCGCAAAACAACATTGCCCGGGTAACGGTGCAAACGCTGGCTGCTGTATTGGGTGGAACGCAATCATTACATACCAACGGCTATGACGAAGCATTGAGCCTGCCTACTGAAGAAGCGGCCCGCATTGCTTTGCGCACCCAGCAGATCGTTGCTTTTGAAAGCGGTGCTGCAGATACCGTTGATCCCCTGGCGGGCTCTTATTATGTGGAAGCCCTGACCAGCGAAATAGAACAGAAAGCCTATGAATTAATAGCCACTATTGATGCCATGGGTGGCAGCGTATCGGCTATTGAAGAAGGTTTTATACAGGATGCCATTGCCCGCAGCTCCTACGACTACCAACGTAAGATTGAGAATGGAGAGAAAATAATTGTAGGCGTTAATAAATTCCAGTCAACAGAAAAAGATACCACCCCTGGTTTCAGGATCGATGACTCTATTCGCCAAATACAAAGTCAAAAGTTAGCCCAATTGCGTAATGACCGCGACCCGGCCAAATGCGACCAGGTATTACAGGGACTTTCTGATAAAGCCGCTTCCGGCGAAAACATTATGCCCACCGTTATTGAAGCCGTTGAGCAAAAATGTAGCCTCGGCGAAATCGCCGACACCTTACGGGAAGTGTTTGGGGAGTATAAGTAGTTCACCACTCACCAGACAAACTTCTTACTGCTCAGTTGCCGGTTATTAGACAAACGTACTACATACGTACCATGCGCTATAGCATGTAATGGCAGCGTAAGCACATGTACGCCTGCGTTAAGGCCGAGCGCGCGCTGTTGTAGCACCGCACCATTCATTGATATCACAGATAGTGTGTAAATACCTTTTTCAGGAACCTGCAGCGAAGTCAACAGCAATTGCCCCTGAATGGTAGTATAATCGATCAATGCGTGTGTTGCCACCTCATTACTGATCGTAACAACCGGTGATAAGTAAGTACGTCCGGTTGGTTCAGTTCCCCGTATCCGGTAATACAACTTTTGAGAAACTGCGGGCACAT
>DASUVL010000278.1:0-2511 GCA_036379015.1 Niastella sp. | reverse complement strand
GGGCCAAATAGCCCAAACAGGGCTTCCCCTGAATTTTTCCTGGCTAATTAGAAGGTAACAGTTTCTTAGATCATGCAGTAGATGGAAACGAAAGTATAAAGTTTTTTTTAGAATAATTTGTTTTTTGATAAGTGCGCAGTTTTGGCAATAGATGTGCAGTTTTTGGCTAAAAGTGTGCACGAGAAATTAGAATTGAAAGAGTCGGTCAGGTGTATAAGTTGGTGGTGCCAGGGAGTTGCATTGCACGGAATCTTCTTCGTTGATTGAAATTATTCGATGTGATGTTAAAACAAAGCACACGCGTAAACATTTTGCTTGCACAAAAAGTTAAATGGCACACTGAGCAGGAATATGAAATAATAAGAAAAAAGATAGAAAAGAGTTGGTGCCGGTAACGTAACGGGTTAATTCCAACAAAAAAGGCCCGCATTGCTGCAGACCTTTAAAGCTGTGGAGAATATCGGAGTCGAACCGACGACCTCTTGCATGCCATGCAAGCGCTCTAGCCAACTGAGCTAATTCCCCTTTTTTTGAGGGGGCAAATATAGAGCTATCCATGAATTTCACCAAATAAATACAACCCGGTGAAAATTCAGGGGAAGCCCTGTTTGGGCTATTTGGCCCCTTTTTGTATTATTTTCTCAACCCATTCACTGGTCGCCTGTACCAGCCAGCTCATAGTGTCCTGTTTTCCCGCTTTAAAACTGTGATCGGCGCCCTCCAGCTTTACCAGTTTTGCTTTTTTAAGGGAAGCACAAACTGAGGTTATCAGGTCCCATTGGGCCAAAGTGTCCTTGGTGCCTTGTAAAAAAAGCATCGGCACTTTTACTTCTTTTAAATGTTCTGCCCGCTCGGTGCCTGGTTTGCCGGTCGCATGCAAGGGAAAACCAAAAAAGATGATCCCTTTCACATTGGCGTCTGCGTGGGTAGATAAATATTGCGATGTCATTCGTCCGCCGAAGGATTTGCCGGAAACGAACAGCGGTAAGTCAGCAAATAAATCCTGGGCTTTGTGAATGGCTGCTTCAATAGTTTGATGGGCCACGGCCGGTGTATCGGGTCTGCCTTTTTTGTTTTCAGCGAATGGAAAATTGAAACGAAAGGTACCAATACCGGCTGCTGCCAGGGAATCGACCAGCTTTACCATAAATGAATGGTCCATGCCGGCGCCGGCTCCATGCGCCAGCGTTAAAAGACAGGTGGCGTTGGCAGGCACATTATATTCGGCAGTTACTTTGCCTATAGTGGAAGAAACGGACAGTGTGATGCGCTTGGTGCTCATAATGGCTGTTTGACAATCATAAAGGTAACTTTTCCGGTGCTAATATATTTTGCCTGTATTAGGGTCAAGATTATCCCTGCGGAATGTTGCGTTCTGAATTGTTAATTTATACCTAACACCAGTCTGATATGCTTTAACCCTAGCCCTTTCGCATAGCTTCTATTTCCTCAAGCGACTTAGGCAATGATTTACCCAGCTTCTGGCTTCCGTTGTCAGTGATCACAAAATTGTCCTCAATGCGTATGCCACCAAACGTACGGTAATCGTTCAGCAATTCGTAATTAATAAACGAGGTATGTTTTTGTTCTGCCTTCCACCGGTCAATGAGTTCGGGAATAATATATATACCCGGTTCAACCGTAAGCGTAAAACCCGTCTTTAGCGCCTTTCCCAAACGAAGTGATTTCCACCCAAACTCTGTACTTTTTTTCAACTGGTCGTCATAGCCAACAAGCGGTTCGCCCAGGTCTTCCATATCATGCACATCCAAACCAATCATATGCCCCAATCCGCATTGAAAGAACATGGTATGGGCGCCGGCTGCTACGGCTGCTGCCGCATCGCCTTTCATTAATCCAACAGCAGTTAACCCTTCCGCCAGTTTAATACAGGCTTGTGTATGCACTTCTTTGTATTGTATTCCGGGGCGAAGTTTCGAAACGGCGTGATCCAGCGCATTAAGCACAACGGTATATAATTCGCGTTGACGGGTAGTGAATTGCTTGCCTACGGGAAAAGTGCGGGTAAGATCGCCGGCATAATGCATACTGGTTTCTGCACCTGCATCAACCAGTACCATGTGTCCATCCTGTATCGTATTACCGTGATAATGATTGTGCAGGGTTTGTCCGTTTATAGTAAGAATAGTAGGATAGGAAAGGCGGCCGTAATTGGCCAGGGCAATGGCTTCTACCTGCGCTGCCAGTTCATATTCTTTCATGCCTGCCCTGGCATTTTGGATAGCCGCCAGGTGCATATCAACAGAAATGGAAACGGCTTTATCCATCTCCTGTATTTCACGGTCTTCCTTTATTTCACGTTGCGATATAACCGCACGGATCAACGTTTCTGAAATGAATTGTGGTAGCTCTGCTATGGATGTATTTAACCAGGTAGCCAGTTTTATTTTGTTTTCCGGCCGGTAAGGTGGTAATATATGTATGGGTCGTTGTGCTTTGCGGGCTGCTGACAGCAGAGTGGCCAGTTTCGCCCCGTTATCGCTTGCGGCG
>DASUVL010000277.1:0-2806 GCA_036379015.1 Niastella sp. | reverse complement strand
GATCCCAACCATCCGCAAGAGGTGGAGCAACGGTGGTTTGCCGGTGTGCATAGTAATATTGGTGGTGGCTATGCCGATTCGGGACTAAGCGATCTTGCTTTAAAATGGCTGGCTGGGCAGGCACATAAAACCGGGTTGTGTTACGATGATAAAGAATACAAACAAATAAAAGGCAATCCCTGGGGTGAATTGCGCAACTCCTACTCTCCGTTGTACTGGTTCTGGTGGCCGGTATGGCGATCAGTAACCCTGGATGATGATACCCGCCAGGTCATTGATGAAAGTGTGCAGGAACGGTTCCGCGAAATATATCAGTACAGACCCCGCAATCTGCGGCAATATTTTAAACAGTTGGAAGCTGCAAGCGCGAAGCCACACATAAATAAACGTGAATTGTCAATGGCGAATAAATAATTAGTTAATTTGATAATTCGATAATGTGATAATGAAATACTGGCAGTAAGAGTGCTTACGCGTGAGCATCGCTTTTATAGGAACTGTGCGGCCTTGAAGCATTATCAAATTAGCATATTATCACATTATCAAATTAGCTTTTGCTTTCTTCCTGTAGCGCTTCTGCTTCCATTGTCGCTTCTGCTTCAAGCATTGCTTCTTCTTCGGGTGTTTCTACTTTGAAGGTGAAATTCTTTTGAGTAATAAAACTAAATGCAACAACAATTATGGTAGTCAATATTTTGGCGACGGTGGGATATAAATGGCATTGTTCTACAAATAACTTGATAAAAATATAGTTCAGCGCTATACAGCTTGTTACCAATATAGAATACCGGAATAATTGAATGCGGCCCCGCAATGTAGAACCGGGAAACACAATAGAACGGCTTAAGAAAAAACCCAACGGAAAAGTTATAGTAAATGATACCAAAAATGCCGCGATGTATGGACTGATGGTTATCCCAATTGGGGTATGAACCAGCTGCTTTTTAAATATAAAGTTGTAACTGAAAGCGTAAATAAGAATATCCAGCGCGGTATTGCCCCCACCACAAGCCGCATACTTGAAAGTTTGCAAAGGCATTAACCGGCGGAAAAAAGGATAAAAAAAGTTTATAACTGCGTTAATCAGAGTCTTCACGATCGGTATTTTGTACGTTACAAAGGTAATTGAATATCAATAATTACCGGCGCGGTTCTCCATAACGTGCATATTTTATTTATTATCGGTCACACTGACTTGTTTTAAGCACCGATTTTGCCAAAATGGTGTTTACATGATCGATTCGCGAACTGCTCTATTGATTAGGGTCAATAAAAAAATAATAATTGTTATTAATTTCCTAAAATCCTACATATTTGAGAACGGTTTAACCCCTAAACAACTAATAAAGAGCTTCCCGTCGAAGGCGGGAGGCTCTTTATATTTGGTGCGCCAAAAGCTTATCACATCAGCTAATTTGTTAGCTGGCGCCGATGGTAGCGTAATGGTACCTGTATTGTACGAAACTGGTAGACTGATGGCCTTGGTATTGTACACAGACCCTACAGGGATCCTCTAGGGACTCATGGCTGCAAGGCCATCCCCAGGCAATACTTAGGCAATACCCAGGCAATACCCAGGCAATACTCAGGCCATTACCAGGCATTTTAGGACGAGATGTCTCGTCCTAATATAGCTATACATGTGAAGAATAAATCCTGAAGCAACTATACATAGGCAAGTGATAATCCTAAAGTTACTTTACAGGTTGAGTTTTCAAAAATAAGGATTGCTTTTATTAATCCATAAAAAGGGGCGGGATTTGGCTTAAAGGAGGAGCCATCCCGCCCCTTTTTACTGTTACTAAGTAATGGTAACTTTTTGTATGTCCTGGATCACAACCTCCTGCAGCTGACTGTTATCAACCCTTTTTCGAGGATATTGCTTCCATCTTTTCTTTAAAATACCCTGTCTTAAATGTGCCTGCGCTGGAGTTAGCATATCGCAACTACTATGCGGCCTGTGCTCATTATAGGCTGTTATGCTGTTTTTAACAAGCTCACAAGTGTGTTCAAAACCACCCGATGAACTGTAAAGATTAAACTCAGTTTTAAGAATTCCATTAACGCGTTCCGCCAGGGCATTTTCGTAAGGGTCACCATTTTCTGTCATGCTGATGGCTATATCATTTTCCTTTAGAATGCGCACATAGTCAGCAGAACAATATTGGGATCCGCGATCAGAATGATGGATAAGCGCCCGTTTGACGTAAAGGCGGTTAGCCAGGGCCATTTGTAATGCATCAATGCATCCTTGTGTGGACAGGTCCATGCGCAGACAGTAACCCATGATCTTTCGGGAATAAGCGTCTGTAATAAGGCTCAGATACCCCCACTGATTACCCATGCGGATATAGGTAATATCACTCACCCATAGCTGTTCAGGCCGATCACAGCGTAGATCGATAGTAAGGTTACTGTACTTGCGCATCCAATGACGTGAGTCGGTAGTGATCACTTTCCTCTTTCGACGCCGTATGAGTAGCTTGTGGCGTTGTAACAGATCAAAAAGATGATCTCTCCCTATTTGTATGCCATGTTCCTGCAATAGCGGTGCAATATTGAGATGCAGCTTACGTGTTCCCAAGTTTGGTTGTGGTATTCTTTGTTGATGTACATAATACAGAATAATATCCTCCTGTAGACCTTGCTGACTTGCGCGCCATCCGTGGTCGTAAAAGGCGTGACGGGTTTTGCCAAACAGTTGACATAACTTTCCTATTCCTGCTTTAGGAAAATCCTGTTTTAATCGTTGGACTGTTTGGCGCCAGGCTTTTTTCTTATGTTGATTTTAAGCTGTTCTTCTGCC
>DASUVL010000276.1:0-17760 GCA_036379015.1 Niastella sp. | reverse complement strand
TCCCGGTCAACAGGTGGCATAATAATAGTAGCACCTTTTTCCTTGATGTATTGGTAATAAGCATCTACATCATCAAGGACTATACAAAGCCACGTGCCGGCATGGCCCTGGTCATTTTCACAGAAGAATATTTCAACCCCATTTTTAACAACACCGCCAAATGGCGGTGGGTCTTTCCATTCCCATTTCTCTTCAAAACCGAGTTGATTTATGTAATAATCAAGGCTTTTCTTCAGGTTGGAAGAATACAAAATGGTGATTGATTTTTCGAATTTCATCTTTAGACTATTTTTATCTCCGAATGAAAATTCAATAGGACGTTTCCCCGCCGTGACAAATTTAGTAGGATAATATTGTTTACTAAAAAGATAATTCCACAAAAAACAGCAGCTTAAATCGGTGTTAGCTTTATTGTACTAACCATACCCACTCAATTATATTAACTAACGCAGGCTTCTTTCTGGTAAAGAAAGAAGCTATAGCCAATTATTGCCTATATGAAAAAGATGTTTGATTGCGGAATCGTAACCTCCGGCCGGTCTGTTTTTTCTGTGCTTCTTTTTTTTACAATATTTCAAGTTGCATTTTCCGATTCTGCATATGCACAATCTATTGTGATAAACGGAACCATAAAAGATGACAAGGGGGTTGCACTGGAGGGTGCCGTGGTAAAAATTAAAGGTTCAAACAAATCGGTGGTTGCAGACAACAACGGCCAGTATTCGGTAACTGTACCGGGGCCCGAAGCCGTGTTGGTATTTTCTTTTGTAGGCTATGCAGGCGTAGAAGAAACAGTTGGACAGCGAAAACAAATTGACGTTTCCATGGCATCAACCGGCGGTAAACTCGATGACATCGTAGTGGTTGGCTATGGTACCCAAAAGAAGAAAGATTTAACTGGCGCTATTGCTACCGTAGGCAGCGCCGAATTAAACAAGCGTGTTGCTACCGATCCCACCCAGTTATTGCAGGGAAAACTGCCGGGCCTTTCTTTAACACAAGCGTCAGGCGAAGCTGGTAACGAAAACTTTGTGCTACGGATAAGGGGCCTGGGCACGAACAGCTCTGCAGGAAGCACTCCTTTAGTTATTGTCGATGGTTTGCCCGGAAGCCTTACTAATCTCGATCCGCAGAATATTGAATCCGTTACAATATTGAAAGATGCCGCGTCAGCTGCCATTTATGGTACTCGCGCTGCCAATGGCGTTATCCTGGTTACAACCAAACAGGGCTCTAATGGTAAGTTCCAGTTGAGTTATGATCTTAATGTCGGGATCACCAAACCTACAGCATTGCCCGATAACCTGGTTTATAATTCCGCTACCTACATGGAAATGTGGAACCAGGCTGCCATCAACTCTAACTATGCGAACCGGTATACCCAGGCGCAGATCGATGCGTATAAAAATCCATCTGATCCCAATTTGTATCCCAATGTAAACTGGCTCGATATTCTGATGCGCACAGTGACCACCCAAACGCATCATATTGGAATGACGGGTGGCCGCAATGGTACTACTTACAATATTGGATTGGGTTACGTAGATCAACCCGACATTATGATCGGTTTTTCGTACAAGAAGTATAACCTGCAATTTAACCTTAATTCAAAAATAAATGACTGGGCTACCGTAGGTGGCAGTATGACGTTCAACTATGGAAAAAGGCTGTATGCATCGCGCGGCAGTCAGGACCAGTTTTTATCTACCCTGTCGCAGCAACCCATGTACGCACCCCAATTGCCTGATGGCAGTGGCCGTTATGTAAATTCAGTGTATCCTAATGTACAAGGGCCCAATAAAAACGCGGTTGCCATTGCCGAAAATGCGGTGGTAAATAACACGGATTATTATTTTCAAAATAACGTGTATATAAACATTCGCCTTTTGAAAGGGCTTGAATGGAGAACAAGTGGCGGCTTCAACTACGATTTTCAGAAAACGAAAGATTTTAAACCGGTTATAAACCAGTATAACTGGTTTGCCGGTCCCAACGATGCACCTGAGCGTACACTCGATGTAAACGGCCAGGGCATGGTAGTGACCGACAACAATTATATTTACCCAGTAGGCTATACGCAGTTGACGTACTCCAAAGAGATCGGTAATCATAATTTCAAAGCGTTGGCTGGTACGCAGGCTGAATATAATAAAACAGAAGTGCTATCAGGCAGTCGTAATACGCCCTTTTCAACCAATGAACTGGAAGAACTGAATGCAGGGCCTACCGGTTCTCAGTTGGCGAGCGGCACTACGACAGAATGGTCATTGCGCTCTTATTATGGCCGCCTGAATTATGATTACGATGGCAAATATCTGTTTGAAGCAAATGCGCGCTATGATGCCTCTTCACGTTTTCCGCCGGAAAATAAATGGGCATTATTTCCTTCTTTCTCCGCCGGTTGGGTGATCTCCCGCGAAAAGTTCATGGAAGGCATTCACTGGTTGAATACATTAAAGCTTCGCGGCTCATGGGGTAGATTGGGTAATCAGAATATTTCTAACTATCCTTATCAACTGGTGTATTCGAACCTGAACGCTTATAACAATAACATCCAGTACGCGTATTCTTTTACAGGAAATTCTTTAAATGCAGGCGCTGCCATAAATGCACTTACAGACAGGAATATTCACTGGGAGAATACTCGGGTTGTAGACGTTGGTTTAGATGTAACGCTGTTCAAATCCTTAAATGTAACGTTTGACTGGTACAACAAATTCACCTACGATATTCTGGCGCAGCCAGCTATACCGGCCTATGTAGGTCTTGCCGGCCCCACTATTAATAACGGGCAAATGAGGAATACGGGTTTTGAAGCATCAGCGCAATATACAGGCAAGGTAGGTGATGTGAACTACTCAGTAGGCGGTACTTTCCAGGCCAATAAAAATACACTGGTGAAATATGGCGCTCCGCAGATCATTACTGGTAACAACACCATTAACATAGAAGGACAACCGTTTGGTAGTTTTTATATGTATAAATATGCCGGCATTTTTCAGAGCACTGAAGAAGTAACCAAATCGCCTAAACAACAGTATAATCCCAAGCCGGGCTTTTTAAAGTTTGAAGATGTGATTGATGATGGTGTAGTAGACGCGAAGGACCGGGTAATAGTACCGGGTGTTTATCCCAAATTCGATTATAGCTTCAATGCCAGCGCTTCGTGGAAGAATTTCGATATGACAATTTTCCTGTACGGTTCATATGGTCAGAAGATATATGCCAATGGCTGGGGCGTGCAACCTTTCAATCAGGGTTCGCCACCAACATATGACTGGTTAAATGCCTGGACGCCGGCCAACCCAAGTACTACTATGCCCTTGATATATGTAACAGGTCAGGGCGATGCCAGCAACAATATAGGTACTGCCTCTACTTTTTATTTAAAGGACGGTTCGTTTTTACGTATCAAGAACCTGCAGCTAGGGTATACGCTGCCAGGTCCTGTTGCAAAACGCATCGCTATGAGCAGCTTGCGCGTGTTTGCTTCCGGCGACAACCTGGCAACCTTTACCAAATTTAAAGGCCTTGATCCTGAAAGGGTTCCCAGCAGCAGCAATACGCGATATGTTGTGCATCCGCAGAACCAGGTATTTTCTTTTGGGGTAAAAGCTGTTTTTTAAAAATTTAAAAATTCCCGCAATGAAACGTCCAGGGCAAAATTTTCATTACAATACTCAGGGCTATGGAAATTTTACCCAGGTAAGTTCCATCTGGCCAAAAACAATAAAAAATTTTCAGATGAAATATTTCATTCGATATAGTGCTGTCTTATTGGGTTTATTAATATTCACCGTAAGTTGTGAGAAGGATTTTACAGAACGGAACCCGCTAGATCAGATCCCCAGTGAGAATTTCTGGAAAACACAGGCCGATGCTGATATAGCCCTTACAGGTATTTATAGTTACCTTATTCAGGGTTACAATTACACCAGTGCAACGAATACCGGGCAGGGCTGGGGTTCCGGCACGCCTTATTGGGAAACGCTTACTGATAATGCATTCAGTAGTGCATTCGTAAACGTAGCCAATGGCGCCATTGAAGCTACTACTGGTACCATACAGTCAGATGCATACAATACTTCTTACAAAGCGATCCAGGCCTGTAATATTTTTCTGGCCAATATCAGCAATGTGCCATTGACAACAGCGGCAATGAACCAGTATATCGGTGAAGTACGTTTCATGCGCGCGTACTACTATTTTTTGCTGACGCAATTGTATGGCGATGTGGTATATTACACGAGACCTATTGGCAATGCATCAGTCGATCCTGAAAGTTACCAGTTGGGAAGAACGCCTAAGGCCCAGGTGATTGATTCAGTGATCAGCGATCTGAATTTTGCAGTGAGTAATTTGCCCGATAATGCATACACAGGGCACGTGGTAAAAGGCACTGCGTTGGGTTACCTGGCAAAAGTGTATATAACACAGGGGAACTGGCAAATGGCTGCAACTACGGCTAAAACTATTATCGATGGCAAGAAGTTTAGCTTGTATACGGGTGGGTACCGCGGATTGTTTTTGAAGCCTTCCCAAACCAATAACCCCGAGATCATGTTGTCGGGCCGCTACCAGGTTCCCAATGCGTACAGTCCGGCTGATTACCTGTATACCTACAGCGCCAGCTTTCAACCATTAAAATTCCTGGTTGATGATTACGAATGTACTGATGGATTGCCTATCACTTCTCCTTCTTCTATATATGACAAGAACGCACCCTATAATAACCGCGATCCGCGCTTGCTTGCTACCGTACTCACGCCCGGTGTATTATACAAAGGCGGTATTGCCTTTGTGCCCGCTCAAATTGGGGCAACCGCCGGCTTTTTAAACAAAAAAGGCGTCGATTCTACCCGCGCCACTGTGATCGGTACCCAAAGCGATCAGGATTGGGTGTATTTACGCTTTGCTGATATTTTATTGATGTATGCCGAAGCCCAAAATGAGCTCATTGGTCCGGATGCTACGGTTTATAAGGCCATAAACGATATACGGGCACGCCCGAGTGTAAACATGCCGCCATTACCGGCCGGTTTATCGCAAACTGATATGCGCATCCGCATTCGCCATGAAAGAAGGATTGAGCTGGCGTTGGAAGGCCAGCGGTATTTCGACCTTAAGCGATGGAAGATCGACAGAACGATCATACCCACCATCAAAGACCCGAGTAGTAGCAACAACAGAACATTCCCTTTGCGTGATACATTATGGCCTGTACCGCAATCGGAAATGGATGTAGCCAATACCTATGGCAATACAAATTTTAAGCAAACGCCGGGATGGCAATAAATAATGAATGGTTAAAAGGTGGGCAATCGCTCACCTTTTTCATTTTAGCAGCGCACTTGTAAACAATGTAAAGTGGGGCGTGAGAGATTCGAACTCCCTATGTTGCAATGTACCAGATTTACAGTCTGGCGTAACGCCTCCATCGTTACCGACGCCCCATAAAAGTTTATTCCAAACTTTATTCAATGAATAACTTTGGCGGAGAGCAAAGGAATCGAACCTTCATCCCATGGTTAAACGAGAAACATCTTAGCAGGATGCCGCAGCAAACCAATATCTGCCTACTCTCCAAAAAAAGTAAATCAATATTTAATTAGCCCACCTACGCTAAAGCTTCGGCTAATGAACCCGCCTACGCTAAAGCTACGGCTAATGAACCCACCTACGCTAAAGCTTCGGCGGGTGAAAGCGGAAGGTGTAGGACTCGAACCTACAAGCGGTGTTACACGCACGGCAGTTTTCAAGACTGCTGCATTACCATTATGCTAACCTTCCAATATAAGAGAGTAGGATGGGAATTAAACCCACGTTACATTGGTTTTGCAGACCAATCCCGGCGTCAGCATTGGGTACCTACTCGTAATTGTGTCAATAGAGTTCCTGCCTGAATGAATTCATTCTGGTAGAAAACCTGATCATCTAAAATGTAAGTCTGTTGTTACATAATAAAAGACATAACAGCTACCTATGTGAACTTTTGTCGTACCTAACGGTAAGGAGAAATCATCTGTGTATCTGAAACAGCGTAATAAACTAACGTGACTAAAAAGAAAAAACCCTTCAAGTGCTTACCTGAAGGGCTTTTGTGCGTTTATAAGTTTAGTTTGTTTGCTAACTTTTATTCGCAGAAATACTACTGCCCTTCAGCTTGTTGCAATAACAACTGCATGAGGAGGACTGTAAATATGTTTTTGTGCGAATCATGTAGCAAAGGTAATAAAAGAATATAAATGCCAAAGGGAAATAACAAAATATTTTCTGATAAGCATGTTTATATTTCGACTGGCTTATCCTGGTAGTCCCGGCCTCGAGCGGATATTAAATAAAATGGTTTTTTGAATAATACGATTTGCATAACCTTTAAAGTTACAGAACAAACCTTTCTTTGTCACTGTTCGGGCTTTACTTCGACTGGTAACTTTGGTGCTTAATAATTATCAATTATGAGTGCAACACAAAAATTACTGAAACCGCTTCATACGTCTTTGCATTCTTTTAACAACCGGGTAGTGATGGCGCCCATGAGCCGGCGCAGAGCAGTGAATAATATCCCTGCCCATTCAGCGGTTACCTATTATGGACAACGGGCCGATGCCGGTTTAATTATTGCCGAAAATACCGCCGTTACCGCCAATGGCATAGGTTACTTACATGTGCCGGGTATTTATAATGACGCGCAAAAAACATCCTGGAAAAAAGTAGTGGATGAAGTGCATGCGAGGAATGGAAAAATATTTGTTCAGCTGGTACATGCAGGTCGTATCGGACATCCATTAAATTATGAAGGCCATATACCGCTGGTGGCTCCTTCTGCGGTGCAGGCCCAGGGCATCATTAAAATACCTGGTGATATACATGTTCCCATACCCGAACCGGAGGCATTAAACGATGCTGGTGTACAGGCTATGATCGATGCGCACGTACAGGCAGCCATAAACGCTATAGAGGTTGGGTTCGACGGTGTGGAAATTCACGGCGCCCATGGATTTTTACCGGAGCAATTCCTTAATCCCCACACCAACCTGCGAACAGACCATTACGGCGGTAGCATAGTTAATCGCAGTCGCTTTTTATTACAGATCATGGAAGGTGTGGTAAAGGCTATCGGTAAAGAGCGCACCGGCGTAAGGCTGTCGCCATTTGCCCACATTAACGACCTGCCTGCATATGAAGAAGAAGCGGCTACTTATCAGTATGTTATTGATAAGTTACAGGAACTTGATATATTGTATATCCATTTGTCGGCTGTAGTTGTAAATGGCCATTCATCTATCCCCCTTGCGTTTATTCAGGATGTTCGCAATCGCTTTCAAAATCTGGTGATACTGGCCGGCGCATATAATGCTGCAACTGCTGAATCGGCCTTGCAGGCCGGACTGGCCGATCTCATTGCCTTTGGCAAACCTTTTATTGCAAATCCCGATCTGGTGGAACGTTTCCGTCGTAATACGCCATTGGCGGTTCCTGATGAAGATACTTTTTATCAGGGTGGCGATACCGGATACATTGATTACCCCGCGGTATATAGCAAAAGAGAATCATTGTGCGATGCAGTGTAGATAAGCCGGTAAAAGGGTATTTTTGCATGTATTCCTAATTGAATAACATGAAATGGATCACCCGCGAAAGACCGAAAATTGATCGCATCGCCTGTCCATGGCTGATAAAACAGTTTATTGATAAGGATGCTGAGTTTATCTATGTTCCTTTTAATGAGGTACTGTCAAAGGCAAAGGAACTTGACGCCATTCCATTTGATGTGCCCGGCGTGAAATTTACGCATGACGGGGACTTATGCACTTTTGATGCTTTAATAAAAGAATACAAGATAAAGGATGAAGCCGTACATACCATGGCCGTCATCGTTCGCGGTGCCGATACCGACCGGCACGACCTGGCCGCTCAGGCTAGCGGCTTATGGGCCATTTCAGCCGGACTTTCCTATAATTTTAAAAACGATCAGGAATTATTGAGCAAGGGCATGCTGTTATACGATGCGTTATACAGCTGGGCAAAATATTTACAAAAAGAAAAGCATACCCAACAACCTTTCGAGAACTTGCTGTTGAATGTTCTCAATAAATTCTTAAAAAATAAACCAGGTTCTAAAAAGAAAGCACCTGCCTGGGCGCAGGAACTGAAAGAAATTATTCAGGATCATATTGATGCCAGTTTGAGCTTGAAAGAACTTTCCAAAGGCCTTGACATCAATCCTTCCTATTTGTCAAGAGAATTTTCCCGGTATTTCGACGATCTTTCTTTTGGCGAATACATCCGTAAGCAACGGATAGAAAAAGCCATTGCGTTAATGCAAATACCATCCCATTCATTAACAGAGATCGCGTACCTGACCGGCTTTTCTGATCAAAGCCATTTTACCCGCATTTTTAAAAAACACACTGGTCAAAACCCGTCCGATTACCGGAAAAAATTGCTAAAAAAGTAACTCCTGTACAAAACGTTATTTCCATTCTATTCTAATGACAGCGGAATGCAGACATTGCAGCAAACTATTTCATTATGAAATGGATAACCCGCGCACGGCCAAAGATTGACAGGATTGCCTGTCCCTGGCTCATCAAAAACTTCGTTGATAAAGAGGCTGAATTCATATATGTTCCCAAAGAGGAAGTTTTTGATAAAGCGAAAGAGCTGAATGCCATCGCCTATGATATTCCTGGCGCAACTTATTCGCATTACGAGGATGAATGCACCTTCGATTACATCATTAAAAAACATGCTATTACTGATCCTGCTTTATTACAGTTAGCAACCATCGTCCGGGGGGCGGATACGGATAGATTTGATCTTGCACCGCAAGCTGCAGGTTTGTGGGCTATTTCGGCAGGACTTTCATACAACTTCACCAACGATCATGAGATGCTTGCCATTGGCATGAAAATATATGATGCCTTATATAGCTGGGCTAAATATGTTCAAGCTGAAAAGCATACCTGGGATCCCAAACTTTAATTAAATAATTTTATTGTTACATGGCTACGTCCCAATATACTTTACGGCAATTGGTTTTGTATTTTTTAAAACTCGGCACTATTGGTTTTGGTGGGCCAGTTGCATTGGTTGGATACATGCATCGAGACCTGGTTGAACAACGCAAATGGATCTCTGAAAATGATTATAAAGAAGGATTGGCGCTTGCTCAATTAGCGCCGGGCCCGTTGGCAGCACAATTATCTATTTATCTGGGCTACGTTCATTACAAATTGTGGGGTGCAACGTTGGCTGGAATCGCGTTTGTGCTACCCTCATTCTTAATGGTGTTAGGGTTAGGGTATGCCTATGTGCAAGCTGGTGGACTCCCCTGGATGCAGGCTGTTTTCTATGGCATAGGTGCCGCGGTAATTGGTATCATTGCCATCGGCAGTTATAAATTGACCCGTAAAAGTTTAGGTAAAGATAAATTGCTGGCGTTAATAGCTGTTATACTGGCCATAACCACGTTTATAACAGAAACAGAAATTCTGTGGTTGATCCTATTGGCGGGAGTAACAGTATGGTTGTACAGATCGCCGCCTTCATTCAATAAATCGCTAAAGGTAGTTTTTCTTTTCCCAATCTTATTGCAGGTAGCACCTGTTTGGATGAACGAAAAATTGGCGCAGATCGCTTGGTTCTTTTTCAAAGCAGGCGCATTTGTATTTGGAAGCGGATTGGCCATCGTTCCATTTTTGTATGGAGGTGTAGTAAAAGAGTATCAATGGCTTAATGAACAACAATTTTTAGATGCGGTAGCCGTGGCCATGATCACACCGGGTCCCGTTGTGATCACCGTAGGTTTTATTGGTTACCTGGTAGCTGGTGTACCTGGTGCTTGTGTGGCAGCCCTGGCTACTTTCCTGCCTTGCTATCTTTTTACCGTTATTCCTGCCCCATATTTTAAAAAATATGGAAAACATCCGGGTATTAAAGCTTTTGTTGATGGAGTAACAGCCGCAGCCATAGGTTCAATTATAGGTGCGGTGTTTGTGCTGGCTAAAAGGCAGCTCACCGATTCTATTTCTTTGGCAATAGCAATTATTACAATACTGGTTTTGTTAAGGTTTAAGAAAATACAGGAACCTTTCGTTATACTTGTGGCGGCAATAATGGGCCTGATCATAAAAAGATTATTATAAATACTTCGGCAAATACAAAATATATGAAACCAGCTTTCTATTTAGTGGGTGTCGCTATTGGTTTGATAACAGCCTGTAATGGGCCAATGGCAAAAGAAGAAAAGGTTAATAATGAAATGAAAAGGGACACCATTTCCTGCCCGCCCGGCAGTAAGCTGGATATTCGAAAAATTGAGCAGATCACTGGTATGAAAGGCGCAGAAAAAAATGGTGAATACAAGATCACTGTCCCGCAAAACGATTTAAAAGTGGTGGTAGATGG
This sequence comes from Niastella sp., assembly GCA_036379015.1. GTDB lineage: Bacteria > Bacteroidota > Bacteroidia > Chitinophagales > Chitinophagaceae > Niastella. The sequence continues at coordinate 7,347 of DASUVL010000276.1, read as the reverse complement.
TTTTAAAATTATTCCACCCATGGGGCTGGGAAGCTGGGCAGCATTTACTCCTTGTGCCGATAGTGCTATGGTAATGGGAGATATTATTGTAACGGAGACCGATCTAAAGCCGGTACAGCAAGAGGTGATCCGTCAGGGATTAATGGTCACTGCTATTCATAACCATTTTGTACGTAATCACCCTAATGTGATGTATATGCACATTGATGGTAAAGGGTCTATAGATAAATTATCCGCCAATGTAAAAGCCATATTTGATAAAGTAGCAACGGTACGCGGCAAAGACCCAAAAGAGGGCAAGGCGGATAGCGTTATCAATACTATCAGTACTGCTTTGTTGGACTCAATAATTGGTAAAAAGGGAGAAATGAGCAAAGGCGTTTATAAATATACGATAGGCCGCCCGGATGTACAATTGCAGGAACATGGGATACCGGTAAGTACATTTTTAGGCTTTAATACCTGGGCTGCCTGGCAGGGAACACCCGAAAAAGCGGCCGTAGCTGGTGATTTTACCATGCTGGAAGGTGAAGTAGAACCAGTGATTAAGGCGTTGGTTGAAAATGGGATTGAAGTTGTTGCCGTTCATAATCATATGGTGCAAGAAAAACCCCGGATATTCTTTTTGCATTATTGGGGTGTTGGTCCTGCAGTGCAGTTGGCCAAAGGCTTTCGGGCGGCACTGGATAAAACGGGGAAAGGGAGCGCACATTGACAATTTAATTTTCAACCCATAGTCCTTTTCCGAGATCAATAAGGCATTTCGGTTGCCTTCCACTTCATCAACCGCCGTATGCGTGTGTTGGTTTTGCGCAGCTGTGCAAACAGATTATAATTTTTGAAAATCTCCCGCTGATTTTAGGTAGAATATTCTTCCATTCCTTGTAAGTTTCCTTCCATTGCTGCAACTAACCAGTAAATACCGTAAGTTATGCACGGTATTACATCATTTCAACAATAAGTAACCATGCTGGAGGTGGAGTTTTTAACATTGATCGATCAGCACCAGGGTATCATTCATAAAATATGCAGGCTTTACCGCGATTCAAAGGAAGACCGGGAAGACCTGTTCCAGGAGATCGTGTTCCAGCTTTGGAAATCGGCACCTACATTCGAAGGCAAAGCGAAATTTAGTTCCTGGATGTACCGCATAGCGCTCAGCACGGCTATTGCAGTTTTCAGAAAGAAAAAACCGGATGTCAGGTATATGCCTTCGTTACCTGATGAAGTGGACCCACAAATTCAATCAGATGAACGGCGGGAACAATTTTTCCAGGCGCTTAAAAAGTTGAATGATGCTGATAAGGCGCTTATCACATTGTACCTGGAAGACCTGAGTTACCAGGAGATAGCGGAGATCATTGGGATCTCCGAATCGAATGTTGGCGTACGCCTCAACCGGATAAAAACAAAAATTCAACAACTTTTAAAAAACGAATAATGGAACAGGATGCTTTAAAATCAGTCTGGCAGGGCATGGATGCTAACCGGAAAACTAATAAGGAATTAAGTTCCATGATGCAGGAAAGTGCTCATCCGGTACTGAAACGTATCAGGAAACAATTGATCCTGGAAACCGTGGCTTTCACTGCTTTTCTTTTTGTTTATTACAACGCCTTTGACGGCGATCGTAAGCCATTTTATGCCAATATGCTGTTGGTGATGGCCATGCTTTTTACCATTTTGCATAACATCATGGGATATGTTCTTACGAAACGCCCCCTTAAAGGCAACACTATTACCCAATCCCTGAACAATCAATTATTGAAATTAAAAAAATATGCAGCGGTATCTGTTGCAAGCCGTGTTTTAACAGCTGCTTGTTTGTTACTTTTCTTTACATCGGTCGTTACGTTTAATGCGAACAAGTATTGGATGTTGGCAGCTATAATTTTGATATTTCTTATCCAGATAATTGTGTTGTCTGGTATATGGATGAAGCGGGTGCGGCAAATGAAATCGACTATTAATACTTTTTGATATCCATTTTATTCAACTATTTGCTTACAAAATTAGTGGGCGCTGTCACAGGCGAACAATGTCAAAGAAAGGTTTGTTCTGTAATTTTACAGGTTATGAAACAGAAAGCATTACGGCGGTCTTTTGAGTTGTACGTGGCGGATATGGAATCCTGGTACGCCAATCCGTTGGTATATCATTTTTTTGAGATCGTGCAAATTCAGGAAGGAGAAGGCGTGCGTATTGTGAACCGCAACCGGTTCCCCTATAAAAAAGGCAGTATATTTCTGTTTACGCCACTCGACTGCCGCGGTTTTGAAATGGAGAAACCCACACGTTTTTGTTCCATCCGCTTTTCTGAAGTGTTCCTGGCCAAATGTAAAAACGCACAGGATCGCGAGCGCATAACGCAGTGGCTGCGCCAGCTGGAACATATCTTTTACCATCATAACCGGTTTGAACAGGTGCTGATCAAACATTCGGGTGACTGCCAGATGATTTCTACGCTTATTGGGAATATGGTGCAGGAGTTCGAAGCGCAACAATCGTATTATGAAGAGAACCTGCAGCATTTTACAACCCTGGTACTGAACATGCTTGCCCGCAATGTTTCTGATAGCACACTCTCTAAAGCGGAAAGCCCTGAACCGGATCCGCTGATTAACCGCATGTTGCTGCACGTGCATGAAAATATCGACAAGGCTGATAAACTACGGGTTAGTTACCTGGCCAGTAATTTTAACCTCTCTGCCAATTATGTAGGCGAATATTTCAGAAAGCTCACAGGTGAAAGTCTGCAAAATTATATTACACAATACAAAATGCAGCTTGTACAACACCGGCTGGCCAACAGCACCCTCACGGTAAGCCAGATCGCCAATGAACTGGGCTTTACCGACGAGAGCCATTTGAGCCGGCAGTTCAGGAAACACAGCGGTGGTGTTAGTCCGGTTGAATACCGGAAGAATGCCCGTCGGGCGTAATGCATGACCTTACTAAATTATCTCGGAATGAAAGTTCAGTAAGAAATTAACCAGGTTCACTTCCGGTTGTATGCCTAATTTTTTTCTTAACCGGTGTCGCCCCAGTTCTACGCCTTTAATGGTAATGTTCATGATCTGCGCTATTTCCTTACTGGTTAAATTCAACCGTAAATAAGCGCATAGTTTGAGGTCGCTGGCTGTCAGGTTCGGATAATTGTTCTTTAAAGAAACCAGGAAGTTGCTGTGTACTCTATCGAAATGTACGGCAAACTGTTCCCAGTTCTTTTTCAATTTTTCATCGCCCAACATGCGCAGGATCTTTTTATAATCATCTGTATCCTTATCGGGTTCGCTCGATTTTTTCATCCGCACAAATTCTTCTTTCACTTTCATCAACATGTCTCCTTTCTGTACCAGGTTAAAGGTGGTAGACGCCAGTTCCGTATTTTTTAGTTGGATCTCCGATACCAGTTTTTCATTTTGCAAACGGATAATTTCTTTTTCATTGCGTTCCAGTTCCAGCTGATGCAAATACATTAATTGCTTTTGTTCTTCCTGATGCTTTTCAATTTGTAATTGATGCAGGTATTCCAAACGCTTGCGTTCTTCATCGTGCTTTTGTTGCTGTACAATGAATTTCTTCTTTTGCCACTTATATATGGCGTAAAAAAGCAAGATCGTGAGCATGGAATATATACTATAAGCCCAGGTGCTGCGATACCAGGGCGCCAGTATGGTAAACCGGTAGCTGGCAACAGCCGACTCCTGCCCTTCATGCGTTCTTGCCTTTACTTTGAATGTATACGTTCCCGGCGATAGATACGTGTAGTCTTTCTCATTTTTCTTTGTCCAGGTCGACCAGCCGTTGTCAAAGTCCTCGAGGTAGTAAGCATATTCAATGCTGGATTGTTTGCCGTACAGCGGAGATGAATAATCAAAATGTATTGAACTCCAGGCATATTGTATTTCAGGGATCTCCTCATTCACTAATTGTTGCTGCTCGCCCTCTTTGTTAAAATATCCGCCAAAAATAGTGCTGTCTCTTTTGTTAACAATATGCACATCGCTTATCTGTACCGGTATGTCTTCTTTGAATTGCCTGTACTGATCGTAATTCACTAAATAGAAACCTTCCTCGGCTGCTATAAAAATATTATTGCTGTTATAAGGATAAATATATTCCAATCCGTTCCCGGTGATCTTGCCATTCAATTCAGGAAAATAAATGAGCCGGGGTTGTTTGCCCGACAGATCTGAAACGCCAAGGCGCCGGTCGTGCACAAACCAGATATTGCCATTGCCATCTTCCTTCATATACCGGATAGGCAGGTTGGGTAATATCTTTTGCAAAAAAGCAGAAGATTCAAAGTCGCCGGTTTTGGGGTTGTATTCGAATATCCCTTTGTCATTTGAAAGAACGACCCGGCTTTTTATTTTAAAAATGTGATTGTTGTTATTGGAAAGTATACCCTTCGTGTCTTTGTAAGGGACATTGGTGGGTTTTACCCCGCCATTCAATGTTATTTTATATAAGCCTTTGTACGGATGGGATGCCCATGCAATGGTATTGTCAAGAGCGACAAACCGGGCCGATTCAAAGTGCGAATGAATTTCCGGGTTAGTAAACCGGCCATTTTCAAAATTATAAAAATTCAACCCGTTATAGGTTCCTGCTACAACTACCGGCGAAGGGGTCACATTACTTAATGGTAAAAAAGTCCAGAAGCCAGAACTGCTATCGATCATTCGGGCAGTATTGTTTTCAATAGCAAAAAAACCATCGTTATGTCCCATTACCAGTTGACCATTTAATTCCGACAGGTTCCATACCTGTCCTTTGGGTCCTGGTATCAATTCAAATTTGCTTTTAATAAAACCAATATCTTTTTGGGCGGAAAGGGACGCCTGATAAACCCCATTGGAAGTGCCTATATATAAGTTGTTTTTAAAGATAATAGCTGCCTTGCCGGCGCTGTGTTCCTGGTAGTCGGGATAAATATGTTTGATCGCATTGTTGTATGCGATGAAGTCAATTCCATTATCCAGCCCCAGCCAGATATTTTTTTTCCGGTCTACAAAAACACTCAGGATATTATTGCTTTGCAAACCGTCCTGTTTGGAAAGCCGTTGGGTGAGCTCCCCTTTTTGATTTATGATAAAACAACCTGCCAGGTTGGTAATTATTGCGATCTGATTTTTATCGATCAACACCGCACTGTATGGATTCTTTTCATTGATCAGCCGCATATCCGGCGTGTCAAATGGTGTGATATCTTCTCCATGTAATATATAGGAACCATGGTGTTTGGTAAGCAATAACGAGCTATCCCCTTCCAATGGAACGATCGCTGTGATCTCTGTTTTCTCCGAAAAAAATCCGGCTTTGGAAAATGGGGTCCAGGTTCCGTTTTGAAATTGTAGCAAACCTTTTTGCCAGGCTTTGCTTATGAGTTTGTTATGATGCAGCCCCAGATAGCTCCAGGCAGGGTTGCCAAAAACGGTGATCTTTTCGTTTTGCAGTTGAAAGATCTTTCTGAATGCGCGGAAAAAAACTTCATTTCCAACGGGAATAACATCCCAGATGTCGGTAAAATCCTTTTCATTATCGGGGATCAGCTCATTTAGCGAATGGTATTCAAGCTTGCCATTCCTGCCCGGTTCAAAAAAACCAATTTCACCCTGTGAACCAATATAAATGCGGCCATCGTTGCCAATAGCCAGCGAGCGAACACCGGTACCGCGGGGTAAAGTATATTTCTTCCAAAAACTTCCGTCAAAACTTAACAGGCCTTCATCATTGGCCGCATACATGATCCCCTTTTTATCCTGGACGATCTTCCAGTTCTGGGTACCAGCATTATAAACCTGTTTGGAATAGTTGATGATTTCGGGCAGCGCTATGGTGTTTTGGGTAAACCCATTGAACAAACCAAAGGTGAATATGGTAAGCAATAATTTTCTCATGACAGGCAATTGGAGCAATCGACTACTAAGTTAAGCAAATACATTTTAAGAAAATGGGGGTGGATAAGGTGTTAATGGGGTAAAGTGCTTGTATTTTAACCAATTATGTTCTTTATGATGTGGTATTGATGGGGTAACTGAACGCAGATTTTATTCACAGAGTTCTAATTTAGTTGTGGTGAATGGTCAATGGTGAATGGTGAATAGAGCCTGCAGGATGTTGCATCTCCACGCTTATTGATCGGGCACCACCAAATAATAAACAACAAACTAAGATCCCCATGCTACATATCAAATTAACGAGCTTGCTTTTACTCCTTACAATAATGGTTCGCCCCGAAGCCAATGCCCAGGGTTTTTTAAAAGCCAGTGGTAAGCAGGTCGTTAATGAAAAAGGGCAAAACATATTACTGCGGGGTGTGGGTTTGGGCGGATGGATGTTACAGGAAGGTTATATGCTGCGGGTGAATGGCCAGGGTATGCAGCACAAGATCCGGTCGCGCATTGCCGACCTGATCGGCGAAGAGAAAACCCAGACCTTTTACAATACCTGGCTCACAAACCATACCCGGAAGATCGATATCGACTCCATGAAAGCATGGGGCTTTAATTCTATTCGATTACCCATGCACTACAATTTATATACGCTGCCGGTTGACCAGGAGCGGGACCCTGGAAAACAAACCTGGCTGAACAAAGGCTTCCAAATGACCGACAGCCTGTTGGCCTGGTGTAAGGCTAATAACATGTATCTCATTTTGGATCTGCATGCCGCGCCGGGCGGTCAGGGAAACGACCTGAATATTTCTGACCGCGATCCGTCAAAACCGTCATTGTGGGAAAGCGAAGCGAACCGCCAAAAAACAATTGCCCTGTGGAAAAAGCTGGCTGAAAGATATGCGCATGAACCCTGGATTGGTGGTTACGATATTTTGAATGAACCTAACTGGGGCTTTGAGGACCTGACCAATGATAAGAATGGATTGAAAGAAAAAGGTAATCAGCCCCTCAAACAACTGATGATGGATATTACAAAAGCCATTCGTGAAGTAGATAAAGAACATCTTCTCATAATCGAAGGAAACGGCTGGGGTAATAATTATAATGGTATACTGCCGACCTGGGACAACAATATGGTGTTGAGCTTTCATAAATACTGGAACTTTAATAATACAGAAGCTATTCAACACATACTGGATACTCGAAATAAATACAATGTGCCGGTGTGGTTGGGTGAAACCGGCGAAAACTCTAATGTATGGTTTACAGAAGCGGTTCAGTTACTGGAGGCAAATAACATTGGTTGGGCCTGGTGGCCGTTGAAAAAATTGGGCTTTAATAATCCCCTGGAAGTAAAACCCAATGCAGGCTATTTGGCGTTGGTGGATTACTGGAATGGCAAAGGCGAAAAACCGTCTGCGAAGGACGCGAAAAAAGCGCT
>DASUVL010000275.1:0-4183 GCA_036379015.1 Niastella sp. | reverse complement strand
AACCAGTCCCGGCCCTGCGACGTACGGGTAAAACAAAGCCGGTGAAAAATAGAAAATTCTTCCTCATGCTGAAAAACAGACAGGTCGTTATAGGTGGTATTGTCTAGTTCCATGAATGCTGCTGCTATTGTTTTCGTAAGTTACCGATTAAATGACAATCGTTCTCCCCTATTAGATTCATTCCACTGGCCTTTTCCATAAACCAGATTGCCATTTACAAAGGTGTGGGTAATAGCAGCGGGGAAAGTAAATTGCTCCAGCGGGCTCCAGCCGCATTTGTACAGAATATTTTCTTTTGTAGCTGTGGTGGTTGCATTCATATTAACAATAACCAAATCTGCCTTGTAACCCTCCCTGATGTAACCTCTGTCGGCCACCTGGTAACAGGTGGCTACGGCATGGCTCATTTTTTCTACCACTTTTTCCAGTGTGATCCTACCTTCTTTTACATAATGCAGCATGAGCAGCAGGCTGTGTTGCACCAGGGGTAACCCTGCATGAGATTTTTCATAGAGACCTGGTACTATTGGCGGTGGATATGTCAGCAAACCTGTTGCATTTCTTTGAACACCTTTTTCTTCTAATGTGTGTGGTGCATGGTCTGTGGCAATTACATCCAGTCTGTCATCGAGCAGCGCCTGCCATAAGGCCTCGCGGTTATTGGGTGCTTTTATGGCAGGATTGCACTTTATAAGATTACCCAGTCGTTCATAATCGTTGCTGGTAAAATGAAGGTGATGCACGCACACTTCAGCCGTAATATTTTTTTGTTCCAGTGACTTCATATTGGAGAAAAGTGCCAATTCTTTTTCTGTGCTGATGTGCAGTATGTGCAGCCGGGTGTTATATTTCTGGGCAAATTGAATGGCTGCCAGAGAGCTTTCAAAGCAACCATGTTCATCGCGTATCAGTGGATGATCGGCGGGCTCCAGCATCCCTTTTTCTTTTTTTAATCTTTCAAAATTGGCTTTGATGATCTTTTCATCTTCGCAATGGGTGGCTATAAGGACTTCGCTTTCCTGGAAAATTTTATCGAGCGTGAGATAATTATCAACCAGCAATCCACCGGTAGAAGAACCCATGAAGATCTTGATACCGCAAATATCTTTTTTACGGGTATTTGTTTTCAGGGCTTCATCCGCATTCTCATTGGACGTACCCATATAGAACGAATAATTGGCCAACGAGCTATTGGCGGCGATGGCATATTTTTCTTCCAGCAGCTCATGTGTAAATACCGGCGGCATGGTATTGGGCATTTCCATAAACGAGGTAACACCTCCGGCTATAGCCGCTTTCGATTCGGTATAAATAGTAGCTTTGTGTGTAAGACCGGGCTCGCGAAAATGAACCTGGTCGTCAATAGCGCCGGGTAATAAATGCAAACCCTCGCCGTTTATTTCACTAACTAAAATATCTGGTTCAATGTTACGATCGATCTTTTCAATGCGGCCGTTTTTAATAAGTACGTCCTGCACGGCCGTAACACCTTCATTCACGACCATTATATTTTTTATCAGGTAATTTTGCATATCTTGAAAAAATAATATTTTTAAATACTGGCCATGCAATATATTATAAAAAGTATTGTCCCTTTATTGTTTTTATTATTTCCGTTTACATTGTTTGCACAGTCAACATATTTACCGCAAGGTACCAAACACCAGGCCTTTTTGAACCGCCTTGAGATATTGCTGCAAAGAAATGATGATCTGAACCTGGCGACCGCAAAACCCCTTAGCCGTAAAATAGCTGTACGCGTTGCAGAGTATGCCGATTCTGTACAAAAAGCTACCGGCAATTTATTGTCGAAGGTGGATGAATATAACCTACGCAGTTTACTAATGAATAATTTGGAATGGGTGACCGGTAGTGATACCAGTGACTTTTATAGTAAGAAAAGTTTGTGGAATACCTTTTATAAAACAAAGGCCAATTTGCTGGAAGTGAATGTAAAAGATTTTTTCTTTGTTGTTAATCCGGTGTTCCAGCAACAGCTATCCAAAGAGAGCGATTATTCAGGAGACGGTCAATTTTTAAATACAAAAGGGGTTGCTGTACGCGGGCTTATTTCCAAGAAGATCGGTTTTTCTGCATATATGACCGATAACCAGGAACGGGGACCGCTTTTTGTGCAGGATAGAATAATTCAGTTTAATGCAGTGCCTGGTAACGGTTTTTATAAAGCATTTAAGAAGACGGGTACTGACTATATCGATGCCCGCGGTTCTATCAATTTCACCGCCGCCAAATACCTGGATTTTCAATTTGGCTATGATAAGAATTTTATTGGCAATGGATACCGCAGTTTGTTCCTGAGCGATTTTAGCAATAGCTACCTGTTCTTAAAGATCAATACCCGTATTTGGAAGTTCAACTACATGAACCTGTTTACCGAGCTGACGCCGCAAACTATTGGTATCAATGCAGGGGATAAGCTGCTCGATAAAAAGTATACTGCCATGCACCATTTAAGCATGGACGTTACACCCTGGTTGAACATTGGTGTTTTTGAAGCCGTGGTATTTGACCGGAAGAATCATTTTGATTTCACCTACCTGAACCCCGTTATATTCCTGCGTTTGGCCGAACAGCAAAATGGCAGTGCCGATAATGCCTTTGTTGGGATTGACGTTAAAGCGAATGTGGCAAAACGCGTGCAATTATATGGTCAGGTGTTGCTTGATGAATTGGTTATGAAAGAAGTGCGTAGCGGTAAAGGCTGGTGGGCCAATAAGTTCGGAATACAAATGGGCGGCAAATACATCAATGCTTTTAGTGTAAAGAATCTTGACCTGCAGGGTGAGATCAACATGGTACGGCCGTTTACTTATTCCCATTTCGACAGCCTGGCAAATTATACCCATTACAATCAACCCATGGCGCATCCTTTAGGGGCTAATTTTATAGAGGCCATTGGGATCATACGGTATCAACCTCATCCTAAATGGACCACCTCGGCCCGCCTGATCGTATGGAAACAGGGTACTGATACCGCCAATAGTAATATTGGTACAGATGTTTTCAAAGTAAATACCAGCAGGTCGTCGGGTGATTATGGTTATTCGTTGCCCAGTGGGCCCAGAGCAACGGGGGTAAATGCCCAATTACTGGTATCGTATGAAGTAAAGGAAAACCTGTTCCTGGAAGCATCAGCCCTTATCCGCAACTATAAGTCGGGTGTTGCTGAAATTGCCAATAGAAATTCTTCGGTAATTACTGCCGGTATACGAATGAATATGTTCAGAAGGGAATATGATTATTAAATCAGAACGCAAAAGACTGAACGCGGAAAATACAATATATAACTAAGAAAGCAGGCGGCATAATACCACCTGCTTTTTTCATCGGTGATACACCGACCGGGTTTATAGGGTATCACCATTGGAACCACCTTTTTAGAACCTGCTAAAATATCAGAACTCCTGGTACAGAAAATCGTAAACCCTCTTTATGTTGCTTTTTCCTTTTTTGACTACATTGTTTTATTCCGGGTGCTAAACTACTGATCAAATGGGCATGACAACGGCGTTTGTATGTAAATGACAGGATTTTGTATGTGAATGTACGTTTGTGAGGGGGGAGGAGGAAATATGGAATATTGAATGATGAATGTTGAATGAAAAAGTAGGATGAAATAAAAGTTCAAGTTATCTGAAGTCAAAAAATTTCAAAAATTCTTCTTTGTAATTCCTTCCAATAGGCAGGTGCTGCTGGTTAATTTCTACTTCCTGTTCGTTAAATGAATGAATAGCATTGATGTTTACGGCATAGGAGCGATGTATGCGCACCAGCGCTTTGTAATTGATCTTATCTAACAACTGGTTAAGCGATAAGCGTAATAGAAATTTTTTCTCCGGAGTAATGATGGAGGTGTAATTATTGTCAGCTTCAATATACAACAGCTCACTGAGCTTTAATTTTACGAAGGCATAATTGCTTTTCACAAAAATGTGATCGTTCATTCGCAGGATCATTTCCCGCTCAGGTGATGTATTCCGGTTGCTGTCCTTATCAAGCGGAATGAGCTTGCCGGTTGATTGCTGTTCACGGGATACGGCAAAGTTGTTCACTGCCAGCTCAATGGCAATACGTACGTTGGTAAGGCTATAGGGCTTTGATAAAAATGCTGCGGGATGCGTTTGTTTTATTCGATCGATGGTAGCTGCATCAGTGAAGGCTG
>DASUVL010000274.1:0-5899 GCA_036379015.1 Niastella sp. | reverse complement strand
ATACGATTTTTTAAGGAGATAGTTGCCAAAAATCAGGGTATGTCAATGAAATCATTTGACTGATATTGGCCCACGATTTATTGAGCAAATTGTGCTATCTCTTTCCCCACAAAAACCAAATATTCCCCAGCATAGCCCAATGCAGAATTCAGGCTAATACGACTGGCAAAACATAAAAAACACAAATAGTTATTTGAATTGCAAGCCGTTATAATGTATTAAAGCGATCATATTCTGTCTACCGCCCGTCTAAGTTCAGTCTGGAAAGATTATTGTGCACCTTTGTATATGGGTTTAAACAGACTGTATATGGAAACAGATTTTTCAACCTTCATTTTGTGTACAGACGGGCAGGAGCGGGAATTTCATTTTGCCCGCATTAATTCCGTGGCCATTTATTTTCATATCTCTGTTGTTGATAACAGCGGCCGGTTGATCACGGCAACGCTTGCCCGTGATGAAAACGGTTGTTGGAAATTACATGAGCCCGAATTGCCTGGCTGGTTTATTACTGCTGAACCTGAATTAAGTAACCAGGTTGAACATAAGGCAAGCAGACAAAAAAAAGGAACCGGTTAAAAAAACCAGTTCCAGGAACCCTTATGTTATGACTGAAAGAAGCTACTTTACTTTAACTCAATACCACTTTTTTGCTGGCAAGTACATATATCCATAATGTAGCAGACAAAAAACTGGTCAATACTAATAAAGCTGATGCAGTATAATGTCCATGTTTATATAAAGAAAAACTAACTAAACTGGCAATTACTATCAGTACAATGCTTGTAAGTGTAAAAAACGCTTTCATATTTAATGTTTTTAAGGTGAATTATTTTAGTTGTGTTGTTTTAAGCGTATTGCTTTTATGTACTAATAGATGGCGCAAAAGCCAGGAAGTTTATTAAAGAAATGCTAAGAAGAAAGCCGTATTTATAAGATATAGGCGGGAGTAAATGGTATTAGTAATTCCTTAACAGAAGGTCTTTAAACGAATCGTCCGGAAGCAGGAAAGATGAGTGCCTTTATTATAGGCTTCTTTCCAGCTTCCGGACTTATATTTTGCAGCTGTGCCACGGTTGTACTTCGACTTGCGCCTCCGCTAGCTTCAGCGACCCCGACGAGTTGGGGGGTCTCAGGTCCGTTACACGCCTTATATAAATTATTGAACCGGGTTCTTTAACGCTATAATACGTTCGTTTATACCTGCAGGTATATCTACATCATCCACTTTTATAGTATTGGCAAAATCCATAAAAGCAACAGGGTGCTCTTTTTTACGACCGGTTTTTACATCTATACTGGTAAAGTTGGTCCACATAATAGCTTTCAGGGAAGTCAGCTTTTCATCAAACATTAACATTTCTACCAGCACATGCGATTGACCCAGTTCAATGAGCCGTGATTCAATGCATACTATTTCATTGTAAAATGCGGGACGCAAATATTGTATGTCGTGCCGGCGTACTACCCAGGCAACTCCCTGTTTATGATACTCAGGTAAGGTTATCTGGTAAAATTGTTTCAGGTGATCTTCGCGGGCATTCAACATATAATCTATATACCGGGCATTATTCAAATGACCCATGGGATCACAATCACTAAACCGTACCGTATAAAATGTTTTTGGTTGCATAGTATTGATATAATTAATATTTATCTATTCAGTTCATGTTTACTGATACATATATTCCGTTTCCATCCGGTATTTAAGGTTATCGATTAACCTGTTCAATACCGTTACATCGTCCAACACTTTCGCCATCATAATGCCGCCTTCAATTTGCGCAAAGATCAGCTCGGCTTCCTTTTTCACATTCAGGTCACTTCTGAATGATCCTTCCTGAATGCCCATTTTTAGAATATGTTGCAGAGAGCCTATCATTTCCTGTAATGCCTGCCGTGCTTTCTTTTTTAAAAAGGGATATGCATCATCGGCATCAATAGCCGTATTCATCAGCGGGCACCCGCCATCGATAGGTGGTGAAATGGTGTAATTTTTATAATACTGTAAAATGGTGAGCAGTTTCTCTACACCAGTTTTTTTAGCCCGTACTTTTTCACCGATATCTTCTTTTAACTGGTTGTAAGAATATTCAAATGCGAGAGCAGCAATTTCGTCCTTACTTTCAAAGTTGCCATATAGTCCTCCCTTTGCCAAACCGGTTGCCTTCATAATATCGCTCATAGAAGTACCGGCATATCCTTTCTTATTGAATAGCGGCGCCGCTTTGGCAATAATGAACTCTTTCGTTTTTTCTGCTTTTGTCACTATGCAAAAATAAACCGATCGGTCTAATTTACAAAGTAAATTATCTTGAAAAGTTCAGCCATGGAAAATCCGCTTTCATCGCTTATTATTTGCGCCTTGTTCGTTTACTGCAAAAAAAGTTTTGGTAATTACCAGCATTGGCTACCTTTGCTACTCTTCAATGATACGAACCATGAAATTGTAAGACTTCGTTCGCTGCGGCATCAGGCATGTTTCACGAACACTTTATTTCCCCTGCATCATTTTGATAGCGCTCATTGCGCACTTATTATCTTTTATTGTATTACTTGTAAACAGGATTTGCATGTCGGATCAAACACCCAACATAGGTACGTTACGTATCAAAACTTTTTTTTCTTTATTCAAACAGGCTGTATCCGGCAAGGAACAGGACTATACTCAGGGCAGTATTCGCCGTGCCGTTTTTTTGCTGGCTGTACCCATGATACTCGAAATGTGCATGGAATCGGTATTTGCAGTTGTAGACATCTTTTTTGTAGGCCGGCTTGGTAAAAACGAAGCTGTATCAACGGTAGTGCTTACCGAATCGGTTCTAACTATTGTATACTCGCTGGCAATTGGCTTAAGTATGGCTGCAACGGCCATGGTAGCCCGACGAATTGGTGAAAAGGACCCCAAAGCGGCAGCTAAAGCTGGCATGCAATCGTTGATCCTGGCGCTTTTTATAACAGCCATCATAAGCTCCGCAGGTTTGTTTTTCGCGCCGGAGATTCTGAAATTGATGGGTGCTTCTGCTGAAACTATTCGCATAGGCACCAATTACACCCGCATCATATATGGCGGTAGTATTGTTATTATGTTGCTGTTCCTGATCAATGGTATTTTCAGGGGAGCTGGTGATGCGTCTATCGCTATGCGCTCGCTATGGATCGCCAATATTTGTAATATCATTTTATGCCCTGTTTTAATTTACGGGGTTGGTCCTATTCCTGCGTTTGGTATTACCGGTGCAGCTATAGCTACTACCATTGGACGCGGCATCGGGGTCTTATACCAACTGTACCACTTATTCAACGGCAAACGGATTATTAAGATCAGGATACAGGACTTTGCGCCCAACTGGCCTATTATTAAATCTATTTCAAATATCGCCTGGCCGGGCGCTGCGCAGTTTTTAATTGCGTCTGCCAGCTGGATGGTGCTGGCCCGCATTATGACTGAATTTGGTGATCCGGCCGTAGCCGGCTATGGGGTTGCTATCAGGTTGATCATGTTCTTTTTATTACCGGCCTGGGGTATGAGCAATGCCGCTGCCACGCTGGTGGGTCAAAACCTGGGCGCTAATCAGCCGGAAAGGGCTGAACAATCGGTATGGCGAACTGCCAAGTATAATACGGTCTTCATGATCTTTGTAACGTTGGTGTTTTTGGTTTTTGCCCAACCCATTGTGGCATTCATGAACAAGGATGTTACTGTTGAGTCCTATGCAGTTTCAGCTTTACGCATTGTAAGCCTGGGTTATATTTTTTATGGCGTAGGGATGGTTGTTACCAATGCCTTTAACGGGGCCGGTGATACCAGAACGCCCACGCTGATCAATATCTTTGGTTTCTGGTTGTTCCAGGTGCCGCTGGCTATTCTGCTGGCGTTGGTCTTTAAGCTCGGACCCAATGGCGTATTTATCGCCATTGTTTTAGCCGAAACAGGCATCACCATTGCCGGTATCATTATTTTCAAAAAAGGCAAATGGAAGAAGATTAAAATATAACGTTTGTTAATTGTAAGGGCTTCGTTCCGTAAATGCGGAACGAAGCCCTTACTTTTTTAAAGGATTAGCTTTTGCAATAATTAATTACTTTTAATTCTCAGCACAACCTTCATGAAGCAAATTCCCAACAACGCCATACGGCAAGTCTTGATATTGGCCACCATTATTACCCTGGGCATAGTTCTGTTTAATCAGTTAAGCAGCCTGATACCCGCCTTCCTGGGGGCTTATACCCTATATGTGCTGCTGCGTAAATGGATGTTCATTTTGCAGGGCCGGTATAAATGGAAAAAAAGCCTGACGGCTGCCTTACTCATGCTGCTATCCTTCCTGATCATTCTGTTGCCCATTTTACTGGTCATTAATATGCTTACATCAAAAGTAGCGTTTGCCATGGAGCACTCACAGGAGGTGTTGTCTTCATTACAGGGATTTATAGAAAAAATAGAAAGCCAGTATAAGATCCAGATCCTGACCGATGCCAATCTGGAAAAAGTAACTACCTGGGGCAGTAATACAGTGCCGAAGATCCTTGCTTCTACGTTCGATACACTCTTAAGCATCGTGATCATGTATTTTATTTTATACTTCATGCTGGTAGATGGCCGTAAAATGGAATCCAGCTTTTACGATTGGGTGCCGCTGAAAGATGAAAACACCATGTTACTGCGCAAGGAACTTAACAGCATGGTATATTCGAATGCGATCGGAATTCCCCTGATAGCAATCTTACAGGGTATAGTGGGCCTTATTGGCTACCTGATATTAGGTGTTGATGAACCCTGGTTCTGGTTTGTAATTACCTGTATCACTGCCATGTTGCCCGTTGTGGGTGCCGCCATGGCCTATATTCCGGTTAGCCTGCTGTTCTTTGCAGCCGGTGATTCTGGCAAAGGCATTATTATGCTTTTATATGGCTTTGGTGTCATTGGTACGGTCGACAACCTGTTCCGCTTCTGGGTACTGAGGCGCATTGGCGATGTGCATCCCCTGATCACCGGTTTTGGCGTTATTATCGGGGTAGGCCTTTTTGGGTTTATCGGCCTTATATTCGGTCCCATTCTTATTTCTTTATTCCTCGTTCTTATTAAGATCTACGCCAATGAATTTAATATTGAAAAAAGGGACGGGAGCCCCACCTGATAGTTATCTCTCAATACTTACTTATCAATAAGGATTTCCTCTTATTCGAGTATACTTCAAATTACATAGGGTTCGGAATATTCCGGCAAACACGCCTTTTCTGCCTCAAAAACCAAAAATATTTTGGGGGAAGCTTCGTTTTAAAGCGGTATTCATTTAAATCAATAATCGCAAATCGCTTTACGCCTATAACCTATGAAACGAACCTATAAATCAATGTCATTTGGTGTGATGTTGTGCTTTTTAGCAGTGTCGCCGGTGATTACATCCGGCACGGGAAACGAGGTAATGGAAATTGGTGTGGTTGGTACTTCCAATGCCATTGTTCGGGTAAGTGCAACAACCGGGGAGATCACCAGATCGCGTGCAGAAATGCTGGCGGAAGAAGCGCTGGATCTGTACAATTCGATGAGCCTGAAAAAAATCGGTCTCTCCATAAAAGCTTTTGAATACGCACTGAAAGGCTATAGAAACCTGGTTGAACAAGGAAAAGTAATGAAAGATCAGGTGCTTTCCATCTGCGATTTCAGTCAGTCGTCGCGCAGAAAAAGATTTTATGTAATTGATATGGCTGAAAAGAAAGTGCTGATCAATACCTGGGTAGCACATGGCCGCAATTCAGGTGGGGAATATGCCCGGTCATTTTCCAATAGTCCCGAATCGCATAAAAGCAGTCTTGGATTTTATGTAACCCACAATACGTATTACGGCAGTCATGGACTGGCTTTAAAAATTGAAGGACTGGAAAAGAACTTTAA
>DASUVL010000273.1:0-6912 GCA_036379015.1 Niastella sp. | reverse complement strand
TGGATGGCAAAGGTGCAACAAAACCCGTTGTTGACAAATAGGGTCAAGTGTTGTTTTTGTGTCAGGATGACAATTACCGGTTGTAGCGGTTTGCCCTACAAGGAAGGCAGCAGGGAAATGAGAAATAAAAAATGAAGAATGAAAAAGGGAATACAAACGCAAA
This sequence comes from Niastella sp., assembly GCA_036379015.1. Taxonomy (GTDB): domain Bacteria; phylum Bacteroidota; class Bacteroidia; order Chitinophagales; family Chitinophagaceae; genus Niastella. Next base: position 6,749 of record DASUVL010000273.1, on the reverse strand, counting down.
TACTGAATGAAGTTCTGACTTCACTTTCTCATTTCTAATTCTTCATTCTTCATTTTTAATTTAAACAAGTTTATTCTCTACCGCGTAGAGTGTCAATTCAGCATTATTCTGCATATTCATTTTTTCAAGTACCCGGGATCGGTAGGTGCTGATGGTATTAACGCTTAAGGAAAGGGAAGAGGCAATTTCTGAAACAGTTTTCCCCGACGCTATCCGTTTTAGTACATCGAATTCCCGTTCAGATAATTTTTCGTGCGGTAGCTGGTTGGGATCATCTCCAAATGAAGCGGCCAGTTTCTCTGCGCCTTCTGCACTGATGTACTTTTTGCCTTGCAGCAATTGCTTTACAGCTTTTAATAACTCATCGGGATGACTTTCTTTATTTAGATAACCTGAAGCGCCGGCTTTAAGGGCCCGCACTACATATTGGTCTTCGGGATGTACACTGAGTATCAATACGGGAGTGGCCGGCAGTATTTTTTTCAATTCACGCAGTGTTTCCAATATATTACGGCCGGGCATAGAGATATCTGAAATGATCAGATCCCATTTTTGTACAACGGCTTCTTTGATCAGCGCAGATGAATCGGTTACTTCGCTTACTTCTGCGCCGGGAAATTCTTCCCGTAATAATGTGCTCAGGCCCTTGCGGATAAGGCTGTGATCATCGGCAATTAAAAATTTTGTCACAATTGGCTAATTTCCTGGTTAATGATTAGTATGGGGACGGATATGTGAATATAGGTTCCATGGCCGGGCTTGCTTTCAATTCTAAAATCTCCCTCGATCATCAAAGCTCTTTCGTGCATCCCTTCCAGACCGAGCGTTTTTTTACCTGTCATATCTTCCTTCCTGAATCCTTTTCCGTTATCGCGTATTTCCAGCACGAACTTGTCGCCTTCCTGTGAAAGCACGGCATCTACCTGGGTAGCATTGGCGTGACGTGCAATATTGGTCAATGCTTCCTGGTATATGCGAAATAAGGCATTGGATTGTTTTGTTGAAAACTGTGGTTCAATCAACAGGCTTTCAAAGATGGTGTGGATGCCGAAATTCTTTTCAAATTCCCGGCTCTGCCATTCCAGCGCGCTTACCAGTCCCAGGTTATCGAGCAAGCTGGGTCTGAGCTGGGTGGCAATCTTCCGAACCGATCGCATGGTTTCAACCAGTAACTGATCGGCCTGTTTCATTTTTTCTATCATCTCCTGTGCGTCGGGAGGTAACTTTTTGCTCATTTGTAACAGGTCGAGCTTTAACAGGGTTAGTTGCTGACCCAGTTCATCGTGAATTTCCCGGGAAATATGTTTACGTTCTTCTTCCCTAATGTTTTCGAGGTGGGAAGCTAGTTCTCTGAGTTGCCGGTGCGATTGTTTCAGTTCCTGTTCGGCCATTACCTTTCCGGTAATATCATTGGCCACCACATATACATTTTTGTTTCCTACGGATACGAAGAACTCAATATTCTTCTTTGTACCATCTTTACAGGTCACTTCATACTGGGTGATATAGGTTGCTCTTGTGTTCCCCAGGGTTCGTTTAATGGCCCATTCGCGGTTGGCTATAACCTGGTTTCGTAAATTGTCGTCCGGATAGGCTTTTGTGAGCCATTCCTTCCGGGTGGGAATATCTTCTTTGGAATATCCAAACGTATCGATAAAGGCATTATTCAGGAACCGGGTTTCTCCTTTTTCACTAAATACACAAATGGGAATGGGCAATTGTTCAGAAATGTTCCTGAATTTCTGTTCGCTTTCCAACAGCGCCCTGGTAATATTGTTCCTTTCGGTAACATCGTTAAAGGTTATATAACAAAGATTGTCATCTGTTGAAAAAGACATTTCCAGGTCCTTGGTGCTTCCGTCTTTGCAATAAATGGTGATATCAAAAGGCCGGGATTCCTGTTTTTCCCCGTCCTGGATCTTTTTTATTTCATTGCGCCATTCTTTTTGCTTTTCCAGGAAATACGCTTCATCCCGGTAGGCAACCTGTTTCCAGTGTTCTATATCCGGGATGTCTTCAATCGTATACCCAAACCATTCAGTGAATTTTGGATTGATAAATATAAATCGCTTAGGCGGTTCTATTTCATAAGCGGCAATGGGCATGGTTATCCTTTCAAAGATGCGGCAGAACTTATCTTTTGTTTCCTCTACCATTTGTTCCGCCTTACTTCTTTCTATGAGCTCAATGCCGGTTGCGGTTTGAAATCGGGCTACTGTGGCCGCCTGTGGCAGCTCTTTTTGTATTACCAGGATCAATGGTTGTTTGCGCATATGCCAGATAGAACAGGCATGGGTGGTGGCGGGTAATATTCCGGAACGGAGATCGAGCCGGAGCGTGGTTTCCCGTTTGTTTTTTTTTGAAACTGCTTTTTTAAAGACCGTTTTGGAGGAAGGGGTTAGAAAGGATTGGATCTTCTTACCTATACACCGTTTACCAGCCACTCCGTGCAGCCTTGCTTGTGGTGGCCATATGGCATTTATTACTCCTGTCTTCTTTGCAATCGACACTAAAATGACATCGCCGGAACGGTTGTCTGCAGCAATCATACTTTCTTCCATCAAAAGGAAATTGATTTAAGTATGTATAACGGGTTAGGTTTATAAGTTAAGCCTTTTCTAATTAAATTTTGCCGGCAACCCCGTTATTTTTTATTGAATCCCCTTTTACCGGGATGTGCCCCGGGTGGAAGGACAACCCGGTCAAAAAAAAAGCTGCCCCGGATCACCGGGACAGCTTCTCAAAAAATTAAAACGAATACTTATTTGCTATTATTCAGATCATAACCCTGTACAAATTTATCTTTTATAATTACGTACAGTTTATTCTCTGCTTCGTCAACAATATAAGCCGGGTCTTTATCGCCAAACGGAATTTTCATCATTTCTTTTCCGGTTTCTTTGTCAACTTTCACCAATCCGTTCACGCCGTCTTCAAATTTGGTTAAAATGTAAATGGCGTCTTTAGTTGCTTTGGTAGCGTTAAAACGTTGATTGGCTACGGCAAACAAGACTGCAGCACCGGCCATTGATGCCTGGGACTTTTGGTAAGCAGCAGAGTTTTCATCCTGGTAAACCTCGATGTGGTTGGCAATAGGTTTGCCATTCGCGTCAACTGCGTTACGTGCACGCAGTGACTGCAATCCCGAATAAGCAGCGTAACCGGTAGCAATAACACCTGCGGTTTTGATCAGCGCACGCATGCCTTTGCTTAAACCTGCTTCTCTGAAATTGTGGTTGAAGATCACTTTTCCATCGAAATCAACCATCGCTGTATTTTGTAATGAGTTGATGAAATAACCGTTCTTTCTCACTTCAATAGTGGCCAGTTCGCGGTCTTCATCATAATCTTTTAACGGAAGCTCTTCCGTTAAAACGGTCATATTGCCATCGTTGAGGCTGAAAGAGTTCAGTTTATCGTCTGAATACACCAGCAGGCGGCTTTTTTCATTGTCAAAACCAAATGCAGGGCGTTTACGGATCTTGATGTCTCTTTTCCACAGTTCTTTTCCTTTTTCATACTCAACCAGGTTGGCTCTTGTTTCAGAGAAGTATAATATACCTTTCTCTGTTGGTTCAATGATCACGGCCGGACTTCCCAATGCAAATTTCCAGACTTTCTTGCCTTCTTTGTTGATGAGGTAAAAGCGGGTAGCCTTTTCTTCATTGCAAATGGCCAGAACACCGTGTGGGGTTATGCGCACATCATTGATGTTGTCGAGCGCGCTTTCTTTTTTCCAAAGCAACGCACCAGTTTCCGCATCGATGATGTTAACACCTTCTGAATGTTTCAGAATGTAGCTTTTGCCATCATAAGGTTCCAGACCGTTACATTTACCATTCAGCTTCAGCAGTTTTTCACCGTAAGCGCTGGTACCGCTTTCAGTTTTCAGCAGGTCGATGCGGTTTTCGTATGATACAAACAGGCTCGATCTATCGTAGGTAAGCAGAGCATCTTCAATTTTCTCTTTGAATTCTTTTTTCCATACTTCGCTGCCATCCTTGCTATTCAGGCAAAGCACATTGTTCTTGTCAACGATGATCAGGTTTTCGTTCTTGTCGACCATGGGCGGAACGTTGAAGATGCTGTTGCCTTTTAGTCCCATCGCTTTGTAAAGCCCAAGACTTGTTTTGGCGGTGCCAACATCTTTCGACCATCTTTCTTTTCCGGTACCAAAATCAAGCAACGCTATAAAGCTGCGTTTGGCGCGGGTACCTTCAATGAGCAATGCGCCCAGTTGGTATAAAGGACGTTTGCCCGCAATCCTCATTTCAGATTCATTACTGTTGAATACGATCTTACCGGTTTCGGCTTCAATGATACTGGTTTGTGGTTTGCCTAATCCCAGCGATTTGGCTGTTTCCACCATAAAATAAGGTGTTCCAGCAATATTCTCGAACTTATCCTCGCTGGCGCTTCCCAATTCTTTAATTTCCCAAACGATCTTTTTAGTTTTGGGATCAATACCTGCAAGACTTAAGTCAGTTGCAGCTACCAGCGTACCGGTATTTGATTGCTGCATCCACTTTACTTTTGTGATAGTGGTTCCTAATTGAAACTCAAATTCGGGTTTTACCTGTGCAAAGGATAGGAGCGTAAGGCATAAAAAAAATGTCGTACAAATGAACTTCATATGATTTTTGGTTTATGAAATAAGTGAGCGAAAAATAGAAATAATAAAATGATTGTTCAAGGAAAGAGAAGCCAAAATAATATTAATGTAACAGTTAGCTGTTGATGGTATTTGGGTAGTATGCGGGTTTTGGTTAGTAAAAATACGAGTAAACATGGCTGGTAATTAACTGTAAAGCCCGTTTTTTAGTTAAACTATATTGGTTAAAAATTATTGTATGGCAACCCCGGTTCTTTTTTAAAGGTGAAATCAATTTATATTATAATAATTATTACTGCAATATGAAAAAGCAAATTAGGGACATTTTAAAGAAGGGCGATTTCAGGATAAATGGAAGTTTGTGGATGGAAGGTGATGGGACCCGCTTTTTTGGTCCAGGCCCGGTTGAATTGTTACAACGCATTGAAGAAACGGGGTCAATAAGCCAGGCAGCCAAAGCGATGAGTATGTCATATAAAAAGGCCTGGGAAATTGTGAATCGCCTGAATGAGATCGTAGGTAGCCCGCTGGTGATCACGGCTACGGGCGGCGAAAAAGGCGGCGGTTCTTCTCTTTCTGAAGAAGCGAAACAACTCATTGAATATTATCAAACGCTACGCGAACGGTTCCGCAAATTTATGGAGCAGGAAACGGGGAGAATAATGTGATAATTCGATAATTAGCTAATTCGATAATGAAATACAGAAATACAATCGCGGGCTTTCTATTATCAAATCATTACACTAATATATTGCATTTGGTTTTCCATTATCACATCATCACATTATCACATTATCACATTATCCGTTATGCTTCCTCACATATTTCGTAAGTATAACAATGGTCTGGCCTTCTATTTTACCTTCAATTTGTTCTGTGTTGTTTTCTACCAGGCGAATGTTCTTTACTACGGTTCCCAATTTTGCGGTCATTGAAGTGCCTTTTACATCCAGATGCTTTGTCAGGATCACCGTATCGCCGGTTTGCAGCAGGTTACCGTCACAATCTTTATGTAATAGCACCGCATCGTCGTTCTCATGGTCGCCGGTGGCTTTGGCCCAGGCCAGGGTTTCCTCGGTCAGGTACATCATATCCAGACTGTCCATAGCCCAGCTTTCGTTTTTTAAGCGGTTAAGCATGCGCCAGGAAACAACCTGTATTCCTGGTATTTCGCTCCACATGGTTTCAGAAAGAATTGTCCAGCGGCTGCTGTCTAATTCCGCTTTCCTTTCAATTTGCGCCCTGCAGGTATCGCAGATCAAAATACTGTCGTTGGAATCGCTATAGGGTTGCGGCGCTACTTCGTATATTTTTAACCCATCGCCCGATTTGCATAATTCACATTGGTTGCCGCTGCGTTGCTTTAATTGTTCTTCCAGTTTCATGATATGTTCTTTAAAAATGGCGGCGAAGGTAAAAGAAGAATGTGATAATTCGATAATTAGCTAATTTGATAATGAAATACAGAGATACATTCGCGGGCTTTCAATTATCAAATCATCACATTAGCAAATTATCAAATTACATCTTGATACGCCTGACCCAGAAAGTCGATGACATCTGAGGCAATGAGGGAAGGTTGGGAGGCATAGGCGGCTGCCAGGTCGCCGGCATGGCCATGCAGGAAGACACCGGCTATGGCTGCATGCAATGGGTCATATTTTTGTGCCAGTAAACCGGTAATGATGCCGGTAAGCACATCGCCGGTGCCGCCGGTAGCCATCCCGGGATTGCCTGAACTGTTGAAATACCCCTTACCATCGGGGGAAGCAATAAATGTATACCTGCCTTTTAATATGATATATAAATTATGTTCGGCTGCTTTTTGTAAGGCAGTCTGTATGCGTTCATAATCGTTGGCCGTTTTTCCAAACAGCCGTTCAAATTCTTTGGGATGTGGGGTGAGTATGGAACCCGGCGGTACCTGTTTTAGCAGTGCTTTTTCCTGCGAAATGGTATTTAAACCATCAGCATCAATGACCATGGGCCGGCGGTTCTGCTCAAAAACCGATTTCAGCAGGTTGATATTGTCAGCATGAGCGCCTAATCCGGGTCCAATGGCAATAACGTCGTATTTGTCCATTTCAGCCGCCGGATGTTCCCGGTCAGCAACATCAGCATGGATGTTTTCGCCGGT
>DASUVL010000272.1:0-4982 GCA_036379015.1 Niastella sp. | reverse complement strand
GTTTGGATACCGCTATCAATACATTCAAACACGACACGGATGCCATAAAATTCAGAAGTCATGTTGGCTGGAAACAGGATAATATTTTTGCCGCCCGTTTGGGTTTAACCAATGAAGCCCTTCAGCTCACTACGCAAAAGTTAAAGAACAGTGGCCGCCGCTTTCCTGCTTTCTGGGGTCCGGGGTTCGACTGGACGCCCGATCACAACTGGGGTGGCAGCGGCATGATCGGTCTGCAGGAAATGTTGCTGCAAACCGATGGCAAAAAAATATTTCTCTTCCCGGCCTGGCCAAAAGACCAGGATGTGCATTTTAAATTACACGCACCCTATAATACCACGGTAGAAGCCTCCGTTATCAATGGACAGGTGCAATCGCTTATTGTAATACCGGAAGCAAGAAAACAGGATGTGATCAATCTTTTGCCAACGAATTAACAATCATCTAAAATCTGGAAACACCATTATGAGATCCTTGTTAACCGCTGTATTGTTTTCTTTGATTGGCAGTTTGTCAAAAGCACAATCACCGTGCGACCAGATAAAGTATTTAGATAAACTGGCCATGGCGCCATCTGAATTGCCCATCCAGGATTTCAAAAAGTTTGATTACAACGAGATCCCTGACTCAGTGAAAGTCCGCATACAAAACGAGATCGTTAAAGAAACGTCTGCCACTTTTTTCAAGGAGCTGCGGGTAAAAAGTGTAAAGTACCTTGACTCGGCCATCAATGAAAAATTGTTCTCCCCCGTCGGTATATACGATAATGATAATAATCCAATCAATTTTGTATACGTCATTTTTTACGAAATGCAGTTTAAAGGAAATATTCCTTTTGTATTTAAGCTGGAGATCAAACAAAATGGCGAGCTGTTAAAGAAAGGACAGTTTGAAGGTATTGCGAATCAAAAGAAGAAGATCATCAACTGTGCGAAAGCTTTATCAATAGCCGCTACTGATAAAGAAGCCCCTATTACCAAACCAGGAGCTATTTACCTGTACTATAATCAAACGTTCAAGACCATTGTATGGCAGATCATGGAAGCCGATAATACTTCAGGCGACAGCCAGCATGTAACGGTGATCAATGTATTTGATGGAGAGGTGCTGGAGAGAAATGAGTTTTTGAAAGGGATGACGAACTTTGATGATAATCCCTAGATAAAGACCTGTAAGGTGCGCCATCTGAGCTTGATTAATCAGTATGTTCATGCGTTCCTGACAGGTCGCGTATCAAGTACGACCTGTCAGGTGGACTTTAGCCTAAAACATGTTCTGGATAACACTGTCCACCTTACAGGTCTTCTAATATTATTTCCTAATCCACACCGTCATATCCGATTTGCCGCGGTTACCCCAGGCATAGTATGGTACCATAGTTATTTTAACAGGTGTTGCCGTTGTACGCACTTCTTTGTACAAAGCCTTTGACCAGTCGGTTTTAGGTTGAAGCAGGCCAGTGCCTTGCAAAGTGGCGATCTTGCTTTTGCTAATGGTGGTGAATACCGGTTTAAGATCATTCTTAACAGGTATTGCTATATCAAACACATTTGTTCCCTTAGGAAGATCGGTCGATTCCAGGCAGTATACAATGGGTCCACGCTTCACCGCCATTTGATTCCTGGTCTCTTCTACCAACGGATTACTTTCAATCAATATCACCGGCATGCTGAGTTCCAGTTCAATCACATCTCCCGCTTTCCAGGTGCGTTTTATTTCAGCATATTGTGCCGGTTTTGCCGTAACGGCAACCGGTTTTCCATTCACAGTCACTGCTGCTTTTTTACACCAGCCCGGTATGCGCATGAACATAGAGAAAGGATTTGCACCTGCTTTGGCAACGGTGAATTTAATATGTCCATCCCAGGGATAGTTGCTTTGCTGCGACAACTGTACAGTAGCGCCATCCTTTAATTGCGTAGACAACGTATTGCCGCCATATAGATGCACCCAGATGCCTTTTTCAGAAGTTGTATATGCGTAATCACTCACTTCCGTCATAGTACGCACGGTATTGGGCGGACAGCAATTGGATAAGCTGATATAAGGGATACGTCCACCGGCCCAACGCAAAGTATAAGGAAATTCACCCGAAGCACTCAGGGGATTTGTGTAAAAGAAATTATTACCATCCAGACTGATGCCTGATAAGATGGCGTTATACAATTCCAGTTCCATCACATCAGCATATTTTGCATCACCCGACAACAATAACATACGCCAGTTCCATAAAAGATTACCGATGTTGGCGCAGGTTTCATTATGCGCTGTCATATTGGGCAACTGGTAAGCCCGGCCATATGCCTGATGTGTTTTTTGTATAAACGGTGGTTTATAAGAAACACCATATGGCGACACGCCATCGTACAGTGCCCCACAACCACCGGTCACATACATCTTTTTGTAAACCACATCATCCCAAATGGAATGCAAACAGTCCATCAAAGAATCATCACCGGTTTCAGCATATACATCCGCAACACCGGCATATAAATAATTAGCACGCACGGCATGGCCCATAGCTGTCTTTTGCTGACGAAATGGAATACGGTCCTGGTTATCATCGGTACCCTCAGCAACCAGGCCACGAATATTGATGAGATTAACCGCCAGTTGCAGGTATTTAGGATCTTTGGTAGTGCGATACAATTCTATTACGCCCATGTAATGCGATGGACAAATGGCATTGCGCGCCAGTTCCGGCGAAGAGCGTTTATAAAAATTATCGAGGTAATCAGCGGCTTTAATAGCGATATCCAGCAAGGTTCTTTTACCGGTAACGCGGTAATGGATACAACCGGCAGTCATCAAATGGCCCAGGTTATAGGTCTCAAAGTTCAGGCGGTCTTCAAACGCTTTTGTTTTGCCTGAGTTTTTTTCTGCGATAATTACGGGTGTATGAATATACCCATCTGCCCGTTGGCATTGTGCAATGGTAGCAATGGCTGTATCCATCATTACGTCCAACCGGGGATCTTTTGTATCGGCGTACAACCCGGCTACTGCTTCCAGCAGTTTGTAAAAATCGCCATCATGAAACGGAGGGCCTTTATGCGAGCCGGTATCTTTACCTGCTGCTATTTCAAAATTCTTATAGGCATGGGCCACGTTAGCATCGGTATAGGTTCGCCATAAATGCGGCACCATAGAATCTTTACATACCTGCATCCGCTCGCCCCAAAAACCGCTCGTCCAAACCACTTCATTCAGGTCAACCGGCTGCAGTTTAGCATGCTTACTGTTGCTGGTATTCACCAGGCCGTTGTTCTGGCTATACACACAATCTCCCGCAACCAACAGGGCAAAGAAAAGATGAATACGTATATACATAGCTTTTATAAAATTTTAAACGTTCGAATTAGTATTGTGTAATCACTGTGACTGGTCCCAGCAATCCGCCTGGCAACAGTGGTTTATCTTTCGCCCAGAAAGGTGCGTTCGTTTTAATGATCCGTTCCTTCTGCGGCAATACCTGATCTCCTTTTAACCGGTTGAACCAGGTATTGGTTACATCTATGCGCAATTCATTGTTACCCCGTCTTAATGCCTTTGTAATGTCTACCCGGTAAGGCGCCGTCCAGATAACCCCACATGATTTACCATTTACATACACCTCCGCAATGTTGGCTACTTTGCCTACATCTAACCAAACTTTTGACCATATTACATCACCATCCGATTTAAAATCGATTGTTGTTGAATATACTGCTGTACCTGAATAATATTTAATGGCGTTGTTATTATCCGTTGACCAGTCTTTTAATTGTTCAAAAACGACCGGTTGCCTGGGTCCGCCTTTCGTACTATCAAATGATACCATCCAACTATTCCGGAGCGTATCCAACATGATACCCTCGTCTTTCAATGGACCTCTTGCTGTTACTGGTTTACGCAACACCACAAATACAGATCCATTAGCAGGCAGGTCCAACTGCAGTACGGTACGACCTTGCTTGAACTTGTAATAATTAGGATTGGTTTGTTCTCCTGTAACCGCATCCCATATCTCTGGTACCAGACCTGTTATCCGCAACGATGCCACCACTCCACGGTCTTGCTTTTGCTGATTGCTGATAAAGTAAATATCAAAGCCGTTCCCGCTCCTATGGGTCCAAGCAATATCCCGGACTGGATTCTTGAAATTATCCTCAACCTCCAGATCTCTTTGAAGCCCGAGCGGTTCAAAAGAACTTTCGTTATACGGTCCCTGCACCACCGTGCCCTTCCCTACTTTCCATTGCTTACCGGCCGGCACTTTTTTCCAAATAGAACCGGCAAGAGCTTTTACTTCTTTATCAGCCGCCGCCGCTTTTTCCAAACTATACGATTGTTCAGGCGCATCATTTACGATAATGGTTGCGCCAGCCTGTACTAATTCCGCGATTTTTTTGGCAACAGCCGGCGTCATTCGTTTGGCCGTAGGCGATAACGGGTGTGGCTGTGGTAATACCAATACTTTGTAACTGGCGCCGCCCGGGAATTCTACCCGGCCATTGCGCACGGTTGCCTGCATCAAAACATCCGGATTGAAACAATCATAGGCATAGCCATGTAAAGGATCGATCCAGTTTTCCGGGTCGGCCATATTGGCCGAATGCGTAACCCCTTCGGGTAACGTTCGCAATGGATTGCCGGCGTTGGCTAATCGCTTTTTCTCCGCCTGTACAACTGAATCGCCAAAGATCCCCGGTAATGTTTTTACCAACCGGTCGGGCAATATGGAACGACGTGGAATTTCTTCACCCGTAAAAACTGCGACATCCACTACCGGTTTGCCCATTTGTAATAAAGCCTGGCACCGCTGTGCATATTCAACCCATGCCTTGCCCGGCTTCCACCAGGTTTGATCACGTTGAAAATACAATCCGATCCCATTTAAGGTCATTCCTGGCGCCCGGTCCAGCCAGGGCTGGTGCATGAACACATGGTACACCAGCCGGTTAATGCCCATGGCATAATTTCTGTCGCCCAGTGTTTTTAAC
>DASUVL010000271.1:0-5305 GCA_036379015.1 Niastella sp. | reverse complement strand
ACAACCAATGCCCTTTTGTTCCAGGCAATTACATCATAGGTTTCCATGCCCTCTATTTTCTTTATCAGCTTTAAGTCATTGGCATCAGTAGCATCATACACTTTTACACCGTCTTTGCCATCACAAATGAACAATATATTTCCTTCCTTGCCCAAACCAAAGGGATTGGTCATGCTGTACTGCTTTATTAAAAAGGGTTTTGAAACATCTGTGATATCTACCACTTCCAACTGATTTACATTACCGCCACAGGTAGTACCCGCACGCAGGGTAACCCATGCTTTGGTATCGTCGGCTATAACAGGGTCGCAGCTGCGAACGTGGGTGAACTGGCCTTGTTTAACCGGGTTGCCGGGTGTTGATACATCGTAGATGAACATACCCAGACTAGACCCTATGAATAATTTATTCTTGAATGGATAGATCGTTTCTATCGACTGATTACCGATCGCTGACTTATTAACGAATTTGGGATCACTGGGGTTGGAAATATTAAAAGTATACAGGTCGCTGGTAGATACGGTGTACAGGTGATCATTCATCAGTGTAATTCGCGCCATAGAACCGCCCTGGCCGGTACTGCTCTTTTCTGGCTGGGCAACGGAATTGGCCAGTGATGCATCAAAAAAAACGCCACCAGGTCTGGGCGTATAGGCAACTGTTGTATCATGGCGTATCCAGTCTATCGTTACCTTAACGGAATCAGGATTGGTAGGCCGTAGCGTACCGTTATAATTATAATAGATATTACGGTATGGAAATGCATTATCCAAAAACTTTATAGCAGTTACAGCTTTGGGATCGCTGATATCAAAAGTTACGAGGTCGCTGTACGAATCGGCAAATAACACATTGCCTTTCACAGCCAGATCTTCATTACCGGGAATGGGAATAAAGGCAATGTTCCTTGGTGCTGTAGGTTGACTGTTATCAAAGATGTGAATGCCTTCATCAAATTCATTCAGGAAAATGTAATTTCCGTAAATGTAAATCTTACCGGGATGCTCCAAAGCCTGTGCAGGACTGCTTTTCATATTAGCCCGCACTTCGGGAAGTGTTTTGTAAACAGGTGTATACCAGGTATACGTTTGGGTAGCTTTTTCCTTATCGCAATTAGATAAAAAGGTTGATAGTATTACAGTAACCATTAACTGTAATACCGACATAGTATGCCGTTTCATAAGTTTAGCGTTTTCAATACTGACAAAAAGTAAGAAACAAGCGTTGCCTTAGGTTATAACTTTTGCAGCAGCTTTTTATAATCTTCCTAACAACATTTTTACGGTAATGCCAGTTGACCACATGTATTTCCTGGGAGATACATCATTTTTAATCAATCCATTGAGTGAATACCTCAACGTGGGGCCAATCCAGATAGGATGTTTGCTTTTTTGTAATAAACCGACGTTCAAACCGGCTACAAAATTAAACTGGGTTTTATTGAATAAGTCCTTGTCCTGGTAGTAAATACCTTTTACACTTTCAAAATGCAAAGCATCCACAGACAATAAGTGTGATATAGAAACGCCACCTTCAAACACGATCGGCGGTAATCGTCGGCCTTTATTTATTTGCCAGTTGACCAGTAAAGGTATTTCTATGTATTGAAAACGATATCTGTATTTGTTACTGTAGTAAACCTGGTAGGTGGCACCGGCATTCTGTGTTAAGGTGGCATCGGCAGTAGCCGGAGCATAGCCTGGACTTTTATAATATTCCGGCACTATTTTGCCCGATATAGTATCTGTATTTAATAAAAGAGGCGTATTTACCTTTTGCCCTACCTGGGTATTTACACTCATATAAGTATATTCTAACCCAAGCGATAATTTAAAACGCGGTGATATGGCCCGTTGTACAAAAACACCTACAGTAAAAGAAAGATCAGGTTGAATGGGCGACGCTTTTTTAGCAGTCGTATAAGCAGCAAAGTTGATCAAAGAATTGTTGCCGGCAGTTGGCGTACTGAAAGCACGATCATTGGCCGTGGATTTCTCCTCCCCCTGCCCTAATAATCCTCTTAATTGCAACAGTTTGCTTTCAGTAATGCGAGATAATCCGGCATTTGTTACGATGCCCCAATGCCATAAAGGAGGCCGTTTCCGTTGAATAGGCATGGCGGCTGCGGTAGCGGTGCTACCTGAATCAGGCATCATTACATGAAGCGGCTTGTTGTTGAACGGAACTATAGCCGCTTTATTGGTGGCAATAGTGTCAATGTCATTCACCATCATGGGCATGGCAATATTCAAATCATCCTGCTCCCGTTGCATGGCTGATGCTGGCGCTACCGTCGCTGAAGTAACTGAATTTTCATTTACTACAAGGGCGTCGTGCGCTGGCTTCTTTTTTCTATACCGGCGTTTTTCATGGGTGAACGGATTGGTGTTTGTTACCCCTGGGTGCGGCATATTATCATTGGCTACACGTGAAAGCACCTTTTGAGCCGGCTTTTTATTGTTATTCCCGATTGTTTCAATGTTGGTGCCTTGGGGGGTTACAGCAATGGCCGGTTGTTTTTCATTTGGCAAATTTATTACCGGTGCTGCTGGCGGTATAGTACCTGGTTGATTGTTTTCAGTTGGTTGTATTGACTGTACAGTTTCATTATTCCGGTTTGACGATGCATTTTCCGGAACTGATTGTACAGTTGTTGCTTGTTTATTAGTAGAATTAGGTGATACAGTAGTAGGTTCGTTTGATAATGCGGCTGGCGTTACCTTGGCCATGTCAGTGGTTTTACGGGTACCGGACGTATAGTGATACAATACTACACCACTCGTAGTTAATGTTATAAAAAGGGCAGCCGTCCACAGCCACAGAAAGCGGCGACGGCGTTTGTCTTGACGGATATTTTTTTCCACCTCCATCCATACAGTATCAGAAGGGCGCAGCTTCAGCTCCTCCAGCTTCTGATTTACCTGTTTCTCAAAATCATGGTCGGACATACGTTTCCTTTTTTGATTCTACGGTCGTTTTTTTTAACCATGTTATTAATAGCGCGCGGGCACGGGCATATTGTGACCGGGAAGTACCCTCATTAATACCGAGCATTTTTCCGATTTCTACATGTGAAAACCCTTCAACGGCATGCAGGTTAAATACAGTTTGATAACCCGCCGGTAACTGACGGATCAGTTCAGCCAGGTCCTTTGCCTGCAGTGTCACTTCGGGATTATCATCTGACACCGGATGCAGACTCGTATCTGTAAAGGATAGCTCGGTTTGGTACCGGCTGTTCTTTTTAAGATAATTTAAAGCTGTATTTACCATAATACGGCGGACCCATCCCCCCAGCTCTCCTTCAAATTTAAATTGATGCAGATTACGAAAAATTTTAATAAATCCTTCCTGCAGCACATCTTCTGCATCGGCAATCGACTTGGTATAGCGATAACATACCCCCAACATACTCTCAGCAAAATGCTCGTAGAGCTGTCGTTGGGCTTCCGGCAGCCCCTTTAAACAATCTTTTACCAGCCTGTTATAATCCATTTCTTGTAAGTGGTTGACAATAACCGACGCATTTCCGTTGCATCAACAAAGTAAATCAATATTCTATAGAGTAATAATTGATTAGAAAACAGGCTAATATGACAATAATTTAAACTATATGAGGTAGAAAATCAGGTTTACATGGCACTCCTTACCTTTGCCCCCCTTATGGCAGCATCACTTACCGAAAGAGATAAGCAAGTAGTTTGGCACCCCTATACGCCTCAGAAATCTATGCCTGAACCCATTCCGGTTGTAAAAGGAGATGGCGTATACATAATTGATGAAAAGGGCAAAGCATATATTGATGCCATCAGCAGCTGGTGGGTTACTATTCACGGGCATGCCAATGCCTATATCGCAGAAAAAATATACGATCAGGCCAAAACGCTGGAACAGGTGATCTTTGCCGGGTTCACCCATGAACCGGCCGTTCGCCTCGCCGAACGCCTGCTTGACATATTGCCCGGCAACCTGGCAAAGATCTTCTATTCAGATAATGGTTCTACCGCTGTGGAAGTGGGTATAAAAATGGCCTTACAATATTGGTGGAACAAGGGCGATAAAAAACGTAATAAGATCATGGTGCTACACCATTCGTATCATGGCGATACCTTTGGCACCATGAGCCTCAGCGATCGCAGTGTGTTTACCCTCGCCTTTCAGGACAAGTTGTTTGAGGTTATTTTTATCGATCCGCCAATGGAGGGCGAGCCGCTGTTCAATGGTCCCTGGGATGAGATCGCCTGCTTTATTTATGAACCGCTGTTACAGGGAGCCGGTGGTATGAATATATACGATGCAACCGCCCTGAACGAATTACTGCAACAATGCCACGCACATAACGTGATCTGTGTTGCAGATGAAGTGATGACAGGCTTTGGCAGAACGGGTAATCTGTTTGCCAGTATGTACATGGAAGAAAAACCGGATATCATTTGCCTGTCGAAAGGATTAACCGGCGGTACTATGGCGTTAGGTGTTACTGCCTGTAGCGCAAAAATTCATAGTGCTTTTGTAGATGAAGACCGGCGGAAAACATTTTTTCATGGGCACTCATTTACGGCCAATCCCCTCGCCTGCGCAGCTGCTTTGGCCAGCATGGACCTGTTGTTACAATCCGGTTGCCAATTACGCATTGAACAGATCGGTAAACATCATAAACAATTCATTCAGCAATTAAGCGCCGATGCACGGTTTACAGCGCACGTTAAAAACCTTCGGTCTATTGGCACCATTCTGGCGTTTGAAATTGAATCGGGGCAGGATGGCTATTTGAATACGATCGGTAAGGACGTGACCCAGAAAGCGTTGGAACAGGGTGTGTATCTGCGTCCTTTAGGTAATACGGTGTATATTATGCCGCCCTATTGCATTACGCATGAAGAGTTAGAGAAGGTGTATGAGGTAATAATACACATTTTGGAGACGGTAGCGTAAGTTAGTATCATTCGAATGACTTTTTGAAGTGTGTTGATGGCATTTGACGCTATGCATGATGAATTGGACAAATAGCTTGCTGTTTTTGATGGCTGGTTTGTCGATTTTGATCTCCTGCTCACTGAGTTTGACACATTACTTATCAGTTTTTGACAGGCTGTTTGCTGACTTTGATGAAAATATTTTCGGGTTTGATCGACTGTTTGTTGAGCTGATGGCTACATGTGCTGGGTTGTAGCTTACTCTTGTCGTGAGTTAGCTTACTCTTGCCGTGAGTAAGCTAACTCACGTAATGCGTAAGCTTCTACTCGCACGACTGCCCACTTCAAACCGCTTTGCAATTCCTTCAACTCATTATGCAAACCGGCCA
>DASUVL010000270.1:0-4333 GCA_036379015.1 Niastella sp. | reverse complement strand
TGGGCGTTACAGTCTCGATGACCCAGGTGCGTTCGAACGGCCCACAGCTTGCGGAGCTTGGGCATCTGCTAGATGCAGGTACCGTTCAGGTCGCCATTGACAGCACGTTTCCGCTTGCAGATGCCCGAAAGGCACACGAACGAGCTGCCCGCGGACACATCCAGGGCAAGATCGTGCTCACAGTCGCGTGAGTACGAAAGCCCGAACAATCGTTATTTCCTAATCAACACACGCTCTTATGACTACTTCCAATAAATTGGCCGAACGTCACCTTATAGCGACCATTCGGAGCCAACCTGAGCACCGCGAGCGAGTAAAGGAACTTCTGCTCCTACTCGTGGAGCCTGTCCGCAGCGAACCTGGCTGTCTGTACTATAACATCTTCCAACAAGCTGAAGACCCGGATGCGTTCATGGTGGTAGCCGGCTGGGCCAATGACGAGGCCGTTGCCGCCCACCCAACGCACCCCAACGTGCCCGGCGTGGTAGAACAGCTAATGTCGCTACTGACCAGCATCAATCCTATCGAGCGCCTCCACACGTTGCGCGTGAGCTAGGACCCGGTTTGGGGTTGCCACCAGCCGCATAGTCCAGCAGTCTGATGAGCGGATCCTATAGCAGTTAGACTTGTCGAGGCTCCTCGACGGCTATCACTGAATGATCCTGGAAATAACCGCTGAGTAGCCCCTTTGCCCGTAATAGCCGATGGCTACTACGCGGAACCAGTGCCGTATACCAGAATCCAGTCCATGGAAAGTATAGCTACTGTGGGAGGTGCCTTCTCCAAACCATCTGGTATGTATATTGGGAGGCTCGGTGGTGAATTGATGCACATAGGCTATTGCGTTTGTTACATGCCTGACGCGTATGTTAACTTCTCCGGGCGGCCCCAGCTCCACTTCCAGTTTTTTGATGGAAGGCGGTAGTTTATTACCGTTGCCGTTCTCATTGTTAACATCAAAGCCACTGCTCAGCATCTTCGACCTGTCGCCCTTACAGGTTACAGTTACATAATCAACCAGTTCCTGCAACAAAGCCAGTACTATTTTCTTTAGATCGTCTTTAATGGCAACCATGAGTTTGTCGCGGCTAAGGGCATTGACCAGTGCGTGTTGAAATTCGGGCAGCACTTTTTTGAGCTCCTCCAATGCTGGTGGCGGGTCTGGAAAATTTTCATTATTCTCCATCCCTTCAATAACGCATCGGCCTATAAGAGCGACGTCGTCTTGGCGTTTCTTGTACTTTGTGGTTATCCGGTTCATGATCCTGACATTAAAAATGTTGAATAATCAGGGATTGTACGCTACTGTCAGTACCTTAACCTGCCCTTTCGGGCCTTTTTCCGATAATAAATGTTCGATTGAGTATAAAGTCGTGGTACGATTGAACATCTCGTGTATGATTCTATACGCACGGGTATTTGTTCAATATCAAACTAATGTGGAAGTATTGCGAATTACAACGATTGTCGGGTTTGGATCCCTTAAAAAAGTTCGCTGTGCCGTTAGATTGATTATAAATGTAAGTCAATTGTCGGATTCTATATCAGAATTTGATAATTATCAACTTGTGCTACGGATTTCAGTATCATTTCACCGGGAAAACAGGTTTGTTTCCCGGAGAATAGTATCATTTTTCCGGGAAAACAGCTTTGTTTCCCGGAGAACAGATTCGTTTTTCCGGGGACATGAGTTTGTTTCCAGGAGAATCGGTTCGTTTCTCCGGGAAAATGGATTTGTTTCCCGGAGAATAGGTTCGTTTCTCCGGGAAAATGGGTTTATTTCCCGGAGCGCGGTATCGTTTCTCCGGGAAAATAGGTTCGTTTCCCGGAGAACAGGTTTGTTTCTCCGGTAAAATGTGTTTGTTTTCCGGAGAACAGGTTCGTTTTTCCGGAAAAATAGATTCACTTCCCGGAGCCCTTTATCATTTATCCGGGAATAAATATGCATTTGAAATTGTTTTAGAGTGATAATATCGTTATTCGGGTCACTGTTAATTATTATTTACCCATTATCATTCAGTAAGCACCTGGCAGTAAATTATTTTGGCAACATTAAGGATATCTCCATGTAAAAATCAGTGAAAGTTCTTCATTATAATATTTCAAGAATGCTTTCATGTTATAACCTGATTTTGATCCCTCCATTCACAACAAATCCTTCTACCGGTGCATATATGTCTTTAAATACAGGATTATCGATTGTTCCTGTATAAATGCTATCAAACCTGGTTTGCCTGGTGTTGGTGAAATTTTCAAAATTGATATACAGGGAAATTTTTTCCCAGATCTTTTCGGCCATAAATCCTGTGATCCAATACTGTTTTCCAAAAGAGCCGTCGTTTAATTGCTGCCTGCTGAAATAATATGCTTCCAGCCCTAATTTCCATTTTTCTTCTACCTCATACATTAATACATTATTCAACCGGTGGCGAGCGGTTAATGGAAGCCAGTGCCTGGTGTTGTTAAAATGTGTGTTGGCATCAGTATACGTGTAACCTATAAACAATTTAAGATCGCCATAATCGAAGCGTAGATTGGTTTCCATGCCTTTTGTATCCAGATAACCAGATGAATTTTCAAATTGAATGTTGCCTCCTGGCGCATCAACCTGAACAAGCGGATGGTTTAACCTCGTATAAAAGAATAAGTGGTTACAACTGAAACCTACATTGCCAAAGTTGGTGCGATAGTTAATATCCCAATTCCCGCCTATTGAACGTTCATTCTGTGCGGTATTTATATAGATTGGTAACAGATCTTGAAACTGTCTTCTTTCTGCTTCTTCTGTAAAAATGGTTGGTGTTTTGTAACCGAAGCCGCCTCCAATACGCGTTGTTATTTTGGGCGAAACTTTAACCATAGCAGATACCCTTGGCAGAATTTCAAAACCATATTCATTTACATAATCACCTCGTAAACCACTTTCCAATGTGAGCTTATCAGATACTGACCATGCATTCTGAACAAAAATTCCAAAAGTATTGTAATGATAATCTCTTTTAGGGTCTGTGGTTTGCGCCTTTTCCTGCAGATCTTCTGTTAATACATTAGCACCAATTACCCAATCAGCTTTTTCTCCCTTTCTATTCCATGTAAGCTCTGAAAATGAAGATTGTTGCAGGGCATCAAATACATACGTTGGAATAGTAATCACCCTGTCAAAACGGCTATAGCTATTTTTGAACTGAAGGGTGGCGTTGTCATTTAATGTATGTGCAATGCCAAATTGTGTTGTAATACGATCGGTATTGTTCTTTTCAAAAAAACCGGTACCTCCATTTTTAATGTAATTCATACTGCCGCCGGTACGATCTTCTGTAATATAAGTTACACCTATATCCGCAGTTGTATTCTTCCCATATAAGAACAAACGCGGATTAACAGTATACCTTTCAAATTTTGGAATGGCAGTCAGGCCAATATCTGCCGGATCAAAAGCCTTGTTACTATTACGCGAAGCAAAAACAGTTAATCCGAGCTTTCCATACCGTTGACTATAAAACCCACTTAAATCGAGTCCACCTGCTGATGTGCCATTAGCCAAAAAGCTAAGCTCTTTTTGTTTCCCCGGCGTTTTAGATACAAGATTTACTAAACCAGCAATGGCTCCGCCGCCATATAACGTTGACGCTGATCCTTTGATAACTTCAACTTGCCGCAAATCCAATGGTACGATCTGAAGTATAGAAAGGCCGCCTGAAAAGCCTGAATAAAGTGGATAGCCATCTTTCAGCAATTGGGTATAACGCCCTTCCAGACCCTGAATACGGATACCGGCATTAAATGACGTGGCGGAAGTTTGTTGGGTTTGAATACCGGTACTTTCATTCAAAAGCATACGAATGTCACCAGGTTTCATATTTCCCTTTTCCGCCAGTTCTTCACCGGAAATAACCTCTACCCGGGTTGGAATGTTGGATATTGTTCTGCTAATACGTGTGGCAGTTACAACAACTTCCTCTTCGTGTTCTTCTCCTTCATCCAATTCAATTTCTGTTACTTCATCATTTGCCAGCGGAAATGTGTAGGTAATTGTTTTTTCGTCAAATCCTATAAAAGATATGATAAACGTTTGCACGCCATTGGTAATACCGGTTATGGTTACTGATCCAGTACTGTCGGCAACTGTTGATCTATTTTGTTCCTTCCAGGTAACCGTTGCTCCTGCAAGTGGTATTTTTTCTTTTCCGCCTTTAATAGCCGCTCTAAAAATATTTTGTGCCTGTACAGTCACGGTAAGACAGCACAGCACAATCCCTGTCAACAGGTATTTCATCTGCCTGGTTTTTTCGTTTATAAAATAATTCTTTTGATCGTTACTTATTTAGCTAAG
>DASUVL010000269.1:0-3593 GCA_036379015.1 Niastella sp. | reverse complement strand
GCCCGTTACCTTTGCGCCATGAAAATTTTAGACGGGCAGCTTGTATCACAGGCTACTAAGGATGAATTGAAAATAAAAGTGGCTCAATTGGTAGCCGAAGGTAAAAAAGTGCCTCACCTGGCCGCAGTACTGGTAGGGAACAATGGCGCCAGCGAGACCTATGTAGGCTCGAAAGTAAGGACCTGTGAAGAGATCGGGTTTCGTTCCACGCTCATCCGGCTGGAAGATACCATCAGTGAATTCAAATTGCTGGAAGCCATTGAACAACTGAATGACGACCTCGATATTGATGGCATTCTGGTACAACTGCCTTTGCCCAAGCATATTTCTGACGAAAAAGTGATTAACGCCATTGATCCTTCAAAGGATGTAGACGGATTTCATCCCGTTAGCGTAGGAAAAATGGTTCAATCTCTGCCCACATTTATACCTGCCACGCCGCATGGCATTATGCTGATGCTGGAACATTATAAGATCAATACCAAAGGCATGCATGCAGTAGTCATTGGCCGCAGCAATATTGTTGGTCGCCCAATGAGCATATTGCTTAGTGCCAATACCAACCCGGGTAACTGTACAGTTACCATCTGCCATTCGGCAACAAAGAATTTAAAAGAACTGTGTTTACAGGCTGATATTATAGTGGCTGCTTTAGGCAGGCCGGAATTTGTAACCGCAGACATGGTTAAAGAAGGTGCTATTGTAATTGATGTAGGCATTACCCGTGTTGCCGATGCTACGAAAAAAAGAGGCTACGCGTTAAAAGGCGATGTGCAATTTGATACGGTTTCGCCCAAATGTTCGTGGATCACGCCAGTACCTGGTGGTGTAGGCCCCATGACCATTGCCGCGCTGATGAAAAATACGTATAATGCTTGTTTGACAAAGCACTGATTAAAAATTAGCTAATTCGATAATTAGATAATGTGATAATTCGCACAATCGGGAAGCACGATAAAGATCGAAGTTCACGACAATTAAGCATTATCACATTATCACATTCGCTATTTATTTTCCCGAACTTTGTTCCAAATGACAGAAGTTTCTGCAAATATTCAGTATCCGGTAATGGAATCCTTCTACACCCTGCAGGGAGAAGGTTACCACCAGGGAAAAGCCGCCTATTTCGTTCGCCTGGGCGGATGCGATGTAGGTTGTGTATGGTGCGATGTTAAAGAAAGCTGGGATGCATCAAAACATCCGACGCAATCAATAGAAGAAATAGTATCGTCAGCCAGTGCCTGGCCTGGACGAATGGTCATTATCACCGGCGGTGAGCCGTTGATGCATAACCTGAATGAGCTAACCAATGCCTTCCATGAAGCCGGCTTTCAAACCAATATTGAAACCTCCGGCGCCTGGCCGGTAAGTGGTTCATGGGACTGGATCTGCCTGTCGCCCAAAAAATTTAAGGCTCCACTGCCCGAAATACTGCCGATAGCCAACGAACTCAAAATTGTGATATTTAATAAAAGCGATTTTGAATGGGCTGAAAAATATGCGGCACTGGTTTCGCCAGCCTGCAAATTATACCTGCAACCGGAATGGAGTAAATCAGCTATCGTAACCCCGCTTATTATCGATTATATTAAGAATAATCCACGCTGGGAGTTCTCGCTGCAGTTACACAAGTATATACATGTTCCGTAAATCACGCCAAACGCAAAATGCTTAACGCTCAACGCTTAAGGCAAACAGCCAGTAGCTTATGTTTTTTTGCGTTAAGCGTTCGGCGTTAAGCGTTCAGCATTAAGCATTAACGCTTTCTTACAAACCTTACAGGCAAAATCCTCGTCTTTATAGCCTGATAAACAGGTTTTTCTTGAAAACTTTACACATTTTTTATCTTTAATTTTTAAAATTGGAGTGATTTTGAATGATGTCAACGTCAAACCAGGTAAAGTAAAGACCTGTTAATTTTATAAAGTAATTTGGATCTTCGACAGTCACAGTTAATGATTCACGTAAATACATCTGATGATTAAAACGCTTATTACAATATCCTTTATAGCCGGGTTTCTTTGTACAGCCAACGCACAATACGACCCAGATAAAGTAAATAAAAAGGCAAAAGGCCTGTTCGAAAAAGCATATGGCATAGCCATGGATGGCAACTATAATGAAAGTATTAAGACGTTGCAGGACGCCATTAAAATTGAGCCGCGATATCTGGAAGCATTTTTATCGATCGCCGGTTTGTATTTCGAACAAAAAAATTACCAGGGCGCTATCGATAATTATGAAAAGGCAAAGGCAATAGACAGCAGCTGGTTTAAAGATTATAACCTTCCCTACTCCATTAACCTGGCCGCCAAAGGTGAATTTCAAAAAGCCCTGCAGGCAGTTAATGAATTTCTATCTATACCTAACCTTAATGAACAAAGTCTGAAAGCCGCTACCTATCGCCGAAAAACCTACCAGTTTGCGATCGATTATAACAATCAACACCCGGCAGGCACCTATCGTTTTGAACCGAAAAATATGGGCGATAGTATCAACAGTGTTCATTTGGAATATTTCCCAACGATCACCATCGATGATAAGGAATTCATCTTTACGCGCCGTGTGAATGGTCAGGAAGATTTTTATGAATCGAGGTTCGAAAATGGTCACTGGACAAAAGCCCAACCGTTACCGGGCGATATTAATTCCAACCAGAACGAAGGCGCGCAGAATATTTCGCAGGATGGACAATGGCTTATATTCACCGGTTGCAATTTCCCCTATGGGTATGGCAGCTGCGATCTGTATATTTCTTACTTAACACCCGAGGGCTGGAGCAAACCCGAGAACATGGGCAATCGGATTAATACCGAAGCCTGGGAATCGGGGCCCAGCCTGTCGCCCGACAAACGCGACCTGTATTTCTCCAGCAGCCGCTTTGGCGGGTATGGTGGTCAGGACCTGTATGTATGTCATCAATTGCCCAATGGCCGTTGGAGCGACCCCGAAAACCTGGGCCCTGAAATTAATACTATCGGCGATGAAAATGCGCCTTTCATGCATGCCGATAATCATACGCTGTATTTTACATCGGGTGGACACCTGGGTTATGGTGGCAGCGATTTGTTTATGGCTAAAAAACAGGGCAAAGGATGGAGCAAACCCGTTAACCTGGGTTTTCCTATTAATACAATAGAGAACGAAGGCAGCCTGGTTATAGCAGCCGATGGTAAAACAGCCTTCTACACCAGCGATCGCAGTGACAGCAGGGGCGGACTGGATCTGTATTCTTTTGAATTGCGTGAAGATGTTCGTCCGGCCCGAACCCTTTGGGTAAAAGGAAAAGTGTTTGATAAGAAAACCCAGAAGGGGCTTCCCTCTGCAGTTGAACTAACCGATTTGAGTACCCGTGATGTGGTAAGCCGGGTACAAACCGACGCAACCGGCAATTACCTGGTCACGTTACCCGTAGGAAAAGATTATGCATTTAATGTAAAACGAAAGGGTTATCTGTTCTTTTCAGAGAATTTCCCACTGAGTCAAAAAGCACCTGATTCTACCTATAACATCGATATACCATTACAGCCCCTCGAGGCCGATGCCAGTATTGTCTTAAAAAATATTTTCTTCGACCTCGGTAAATTCGATCT
>DASUVL010000268.1:0-3678 GCA_036379015.1 Niastella sp. | reverse complement strand
TTGTGCCTTTCTTGATGCCTCGTTGCCTGGTTGCCTTTTCTTAAAAAAAGGGGGTAACCGGACTCCACAACTGGATTGCCCGGTTACCGACTGAAAACAAATCTTTAAATCAGGAAATAACCTTGTTTTGCATGGGTGCCATCAACATGTTAGGGTTTAGGAACAAAAAAGCTTAATGCATAACGCGTAACGCGAAATACAAAAAATGTCAGACTCCCGTATTGGGCGTTCTGCGTTACGCACTGGGCGTATAGCATTAATTTTTTTGTGTGACTGCATCCGCCAACTGGCGGATATAGATAGGCACGATCCCTAACGGGCTAAAAAAATATTCGTGAAGAAGAGACCATCCAGGTTTCTCTGTCGTCTCCGCCAGCTGGCGGAGTACGCAGGTTTCCGATATCATGATCCGGTCCTCACGAATGTGAAGCTAATATTCGTGAAGAAGGGAACCATCCAGGTTTCTCTGTCGTAGCGTCGAGCGTTACGCAGGTTTCCAATATCATGATTCAAATCCTCACGAATGCGAAGCTAATATTCGTGAAGAAGGGAACCATCCAGGTTTCTCTGTCGTACCGTCGAGCGATACGCAGGTTTCCGTATTATGATTCAAATCCTCACGAATGTGTAGGGATGTTCGTGAAGAAGGAACCATCCAGGTTTCTCTGTCGTGCCCCGCCGAAGCGGATACGCAGGTTTCCAATATTATGATTCAAATCCTCACGAACGTGCAAGGGAAAAATATCTAAAGAGCTGGTTCTATTAATTAGTAAACGCTGTTAAAAAGAATGTAACCGCGATCGTAACTTTTTTTAAAAAAATCTTTTGATCTACCTGTCCCCCTTGATTTTCAATATCTGCCAATCGATCTTCCCAATCCGGGACGCCTGTGCTTGATACAAATGGTTTGTATTGCTGCGTATCTGTTGTAACAGTATAATAGCCTCTTTTGTTTTGTTAAAAGCCAGGTAACATAAGGCCCCGTAAAATTCAGCTTCATCCTGGAAGTAGTCATCACCCATTTGGATGTTGTTCGCGCGCACCTGTTCAAACAACATATTTGCTTCCGCATAATTATGCAATTGCAGGTGGGCCATACCGGCCAGGAATAAGGCTTTGTTATCGGTTAAGGAAGAATTGTTAAGGGCGGCAATCACGTCGTTCCAGTGCTGAAGGCGATAAGCCTGTTCCATACCGGTGATGGATGCCTGACCTCTGGTAGTTGGTAGTGTATATTCTATAAACGTTTGTTGATATAGCTGTGTTGCGCTGGTAGTAAAATATTTATAAGCACCGGCGCCCACAATAAACAACAACAAACCCGCCGCAACACGAAATACATTCATCCGAACACGTAATCCCCTTTTAGGCGATGCCGTTGATACGTCAACCTGTTGTATGGTCTTAAAATTTTCTTTTACCGCCGCTACCTGATCGTACAACGCTGCATATTCCACCGCCTCTACGGCCAGTTGCAGGTATTGCCATTGTTTGCGCGTTTCCGGATCGCTGTTGATCAGCGCTTCCATATCCCGCATCTCCTTTTCTTCAAGGGTCCTGTCGAGATAATTGATCAGTAAAAGTTCGTTGCGGCCTTCCATATTAATATCATTGTGACTTTTCGTTCACTGCCTTTGCAATAACGGGATTTTGTTTTATTAATTCCGTTAATGACTGCAGGCATTTATATTTTTTATTGCGAACCACCTGTTCATTCTCGTAAGGCAGGTGATGCACAATTTCTTTCATCGATAAATTCTCATAGTAGAACAACGTCAGCAATTTTTTACACGACTCGCCCAGTTTATTCAGCACTTCTACAAACTGCTGTTTCATTTCCCGGTCGGCTATCAACTGGCTCACATCTGCTTCCGTTAGCTCCCGGCTTGTTTCAAATACCTTTTCGCGTTTTTCACTGTGTACCCGTTTCTTCAGTTCATTCAACCACACATTGCGGGCAATGGCCACCAAAAAAGTTTTGATAGCTGCTTCGCCCCGGAACTTATTCTTTTTTACCAGATCGATGAAAATGACCACCGTTTCCTGGAAAATATCTTCCGCATCTTGTGATGTACCGCTGTTGGCAAGAATAAATGACTGAATCGTACTGGAATACTGCTGGTAAATAAAGAAAATAGCGCCGTTCAGTTGATCCACGTTTCCGATGGCAGTTAATAATTCCGCATCAGAATACATATTGCCCTTTATCATGCTCTGCTATTAATAGTAAAAGCCGGGCTGGGTTTTGTAACCGGCCTGATCTCTTTTTTAATGAAATTAATGGTCCCCTCGTAGATTGGGGCGTAAAAATAACGCAGGATCGATAATAATCGGATTAGAATTTGGGGAATAGCCCATCAAATTGATATATGTCAATTTAAAAACCCCTATCAATAGTGCGTTATTAGTACGAAAAGGTAAGTAAAAGTGCTTATTGGCTGGCTCCCCAATCACCTTAATTTAATAACACAGCCCCCCGTTTTACCAGGAGGCTGCATTTCCTCTTAACATACCTGCTGTAATGAATGGTTTTTCATATAGATACGGAAACGGGCCATAGGATGATGAAGTCGGAAATCGGAAGTCGGAAGTCGGAAGTCGGAAGTCGGAAATCGGAAGTCGGAAGTCGGAAGTCGGAAATCGGAAGTCGGAAGTCGGAAGTCGGAAGTCGGAAATCGGAAATCGGAAGTCGGAAGTCGGAAATACAGGTTCTTCTTACCTCTTACCTCTGACCTCTGACCTCTGACCTCTGACTTCTGACCTCTGACTTCTGACCTCTGACTTCTGACCTCTTACCTCTTACTTCTGACTTCTGACCTCTGACTTCTTACCACCTACGGATTCAACGCAGGATTGTTAGTTAGTTCATTCTGCGGCACGGGTAACCACGCGGCGCTCGATTTCCAGGTAGTGGGTTTTTCTGCCCCCAGCACCGCGTCTATACGGCCTGTGCGCGCCAGGTCTATCCAGCGATGGCCATACCCTTCGCCAAACAACTCCAGCTTTCGCTCCTTCTCCACAGCCAGCAACACATCGCTTTTACTTAGTCCATACAGCAATGGCGTAATGCCTGCACGGGTACGGATCGCATTCAGATCATCGATCGCCCCGGTCAGGTTCTCCTGCTGCGCCCGCGCTTCCGCGCGAATAAGGTATTGTTCCGCCAGCCGCAACAACATATAATCTTCTATATTAGCTGTACTGGTGGGCGCTGTCAGTTGCCTGTACTTGTAATCATAATAAAAGAAAGTACCGGCAATTGTGGTATTGCCCAGCCAGTTGGTCTTGCGTTTGTCGCCAATCTCAAAAGCATTGTACAATTCAGGCCGTACCATGTTCAAACTTTTAGTGGACGAAGTAGTTGCCGTAGGCACGTTAAAACCGGCCCAGTTGGTGTAGTTGTTATCGGCTGTATTGATCTGCCAGATCGCTTCCTTGCTGCCGCGTAAAAAGACTTTCGTAAGATCGGTCAACAAAGAAAAGTTGGTCGTGTTGCTGATCAGCGCGGTGGCTTTGGCTTCGGCGGTGGACCAGTTCTTCTGGTACAGGTTTACCCGCGCCAGCAGGGCCGTTGCCATAAACTTATTAAACCGGCCATTGCGCACCGTACCAACAGGTAATGCGGCTTCTGCTTCTGTGAGGTCGGTCACAATCGCATTCAACACATCGGCCTTCGGC
>DASUVL010000267.1:0-5010 GCA_036379015.1 Niastella sp. | reverse complement strand
CAGCGAACGTTTATCGGCCGGCTTTCAATTCAGCAACCAGGTACAACGGTTTGGCATGGTGGCTGAAAAAAGTTATTTCTCAGCCGGGGTATTTACCGGTAAGTCGTATTTGCAGGTTAAAGGTCAGGAGATCAAAGAAATGGGTGGAACAGTTGGTTACGGTGGATATTTAAGCCGGGGACTGGCTTATAATTTAGCATTGGAAGGAGGCCGTCGCGGAACCATATCAAGCAGCCTGGTACGCGAAAATTATTTTCAGGTAACACTATCACTTTCGTACAGAGAAGTTTTATATAGCAAGGGAAGAAAATACGATTAGTTTGTGGTTTGTAGTTTATGGTTTGTGGTTCTTCAATTTGAGTATTCGCTATCAATAATGACCACCTGCAATAAAAGATTAAAAAGTGCCGCACTTTAAATGTGCGGCACTTTTTATTTATTTCCGTTTATAGAAATACAATTTTATCGAAGAGGCCAGGGCCTTTTCACTTAACGTATAATACCCCGAATCGTTGTTGGAGAAAACGATTGCCTCGCCCTGTGGCTCGGGCGTATACGGCAGGTTCACCGGCTTCTTACTCAATGCCTTTAATATAGTTTCCCCCATTGAGCGCGAATAATGATAAATGGCGTCGTACGTTTTTATTATAATCTCTTTCCCTGACGGTGAAATAGCAGCGCTTACCGCAAAGTTGTACGACAGGCTGCCCACCTCTTCGGCCCTGTTTATCTCAGTTGTACTATAAGGGTACGTTAACCTGAAGATCTTTGATTTCAGTTCGGTCTTGGTAATAATATAAATATCTTTTGTATCAGGATCAACCAATATGGCTTCCGCATTATGACTGCCATCCGGATAAAAAAAGGCGATCTTATCAATTTGCCGAACGGTATCGGTAGCAGCAGCCGGTTCTACCAACCGGTAAATGGCATAGTCGGGATGAACCATTAAATTATCACCCGTTTCAGCAATGTACAGGTAATTCTTATCAGGTTGCGGCCCTGCAGCTAACGCTATATCTTCCCAGTCGCGGTTCACCGTATTTGCCAGGTGAATAGATTTCAGATAAGTGCCATCATACTTTAGGAGTTCAATAGCCGGTGGGTTCCCACTATCCTGCTCAACCCATAAATAACCAGGGTTGGCCTTACTATCAGCTATACCGGAAGCTTCATTCAACGTTGGCGCATTCACCGCAAATTCCTGCGGTGTACTCATAAAACCAGCAACCTTCCCATTGGTATCTTGCTTACAAGCTGGTAAACCAGCTATTACAAAAAATAAAATACACCTGTACATTAAAAAAGAGACCCGCTTTTGTATAAACATAACAGATACAAGGTATTAAAAATACTATCAATATGGTTAGCCAAATCGAATATGCAATTATTAATCTATCGTGATCAAATATTTCTCCCGATTTCATAATCAAAAGAGGTTGCGGATGATTATATTGCCACAACCGTTTGCAATGGCGGCCTTCTAAAAAAACTACTTCAATTCCGGCAAAGCACCTTACCAGGTTAACCGGGATCATATTCCCTTTATCGAGCTAATCACCATTCCTTTCATTTAACCGGAAAGGACGGGAAACCTATTTACCAGGTAATACTATTAATTGTAAACGGAGCGCCGCTACATGAATACAACTATGCCATTATATACACCGCTTGATCCGGATAACAAATATGCTATTGTATTTGAGCAAACATTTACCAGGAAACCCGTTACCATGTCATTACGCCCGGTATCGTTACCCGGCGACTGGCCTCATATTGGAAAATGGTTATTTAAAGAATATGCCCCGCGTGCACGCGGGAGTTCACCGGCAGGGCAATTACCCGAAAAACATTTGTTAGAAACGTTCTCCATCATGCTGCAATGTGATTTTGCACAACCTTTTATCGGTTTATTAAATGATGTACCCGGTTTTTTAATAGAGATATGCGATGGCGACAGGCATTGCGATGGATTGTTGGCGGGCCCACATGTTTTTGAACGCGGCGATCATGTTATTCGACTGGTGCTGTCGCCAACCGTTATCAATACCCGGTATTGGAGTACGTACGCATTGATCAGCAGCCTCGGCTATTTTTTTTCGCACCTCCAGGTGAACCGAATTGTTTGGGAATTGCATGCGAAAGATAAGCACTACATCAACCTGGCTAACCAGTTAGGCTTTAAAACCAATAACGAACACGATTGGCCCGGCATACATGTTTACCTGTATTCGCGGGAAAAATTCACCCAATTTTCCAACGCCTGGCAACAACAAATACAAAAACTACCGTAAATTATATTAGCGTAGCAGTGCCATTACACCATCCATGCTCCTTTCTTCTAAAACCAATTGCCCCTTTTTTATTATTTTCGTTTGCTAATAACCGTACGTTACTGCGAACTAAAAGCGCGTCATTTTAAACCTTATTTTATGCCTTTAAAGAAACAGGATATGCTGAATATCCGACAGGCCAGAACGATCCTTGATGAAAACTTCGACAAGCATATTACAATTCCTCAACTGGCCCGGCAGGCGGGTATTAACGAAGCCAAGCTAAAAGAAGGATTCAAAGAATTATATGGGCATAGCGTACATACCTACCTGCAGCAATTGCGGTTAGAAAAAGCCCAGCAATTGCTGTTGACAACTGAAATGACTGTAACCGATATTACATATCATATTGGTTACAGTCATGTAACGCACTTCACTACCCTGTTTAAGAAGGAGCTGGGATTAACGCCTACAGAATGGCGGAAGAAGAATGCCCCCCGTCCGCCTAAAGGGGGGGAATCTCCCCCGACCCCCTGAAGGGGGAGTACAACTTGTTAACTTATCAACCTTTTCAACTTGTCAACTTGTCAACTACAAATTCTGCTTCTTCAACTCACTAACTGCATAATCAGCGGCTCTTGCGGTGAGCGCCATATACGTCAATGACGGGTTCTGGCAGGCAGATGAAGTCATGCTGGCGCCATCCGTTACAAAAACATTCGGGGCATCCCACACCTGGTTATGCGCATTCAGCACCGATGATTTAGGGTCACGGCCCATACGGGCTGTACCCATTTCATGTATCCCCTGCCCAATGGCATAAACTTTACTATCGTAGGTTTTAACTTCTTTTACCCCGGCCGCTTCGAACATCGCTGCCAGTTCCTGCACAATATCTTTACGCATTTTAAGTTCATTTTCCTTTATTTCGGCATCCATGGCCAGTACGGGCAGCCCCCATTTATCTTTAACCGAAGTATCGAGTGAAATTTTATTTTCATGATACGGCAATACTTCCCCAAAGCCACTGGCACCAATATGCCAGGCGCCCGGTTCGGTCAATGCTTCTTTCAATTCAGCGCCCACACCTAATTCAGCCACATCGCGCTGCCAGCCATCGCGGCTGGCGCTTCCCTGGTAACCATAGCCACGCAGGAAATCTCTTTTATCACCAAACAAATTGGCAAAACGCGGAATATAAAATCCATTGGCGCGCCGGCCATAGTAATATTTATCCTCATACCCTTCCACCAACCCACTTGCACCCAACATATAATGATGGTCCATCAGATTATGCCCCAGCTCACCACTGCTGCTGCCGAGGCCGCCCGGCCAAATGTCGGTAGCAGAGTTCATCAATACCCAGGAAGAGTTTAGCGCAGACGCACACACAAAAACAATTTTTGCGTAGTACTCGTATGTTTTGTTGGTTTCGGCATCCAGCACTTCTACCCCTTTGGCTTTTTTAGCATCTTTATCATAGATCAGTTTTGTAACAATAGACCATGGCCGAACGGTGAGGTTACCGGTTTTGGTGGCCGCCGGCAGCGTAGACGATTGAGTGCTGAAATAGCCGCCAAATGGACATCCTTCCCAGCACCGGTTCCTGAACTGGCATTGGGTGCGGCCTTCGATGGGTGCGGTTAAATTGGCCACCCGG
Source organism: Niastella sp. (assembly GCA_036379015.1). Classification (GTDB taxonomy): domain Bacteria; phylum Bacteroidota; class Bacteroidia; order Chitinophagales; family Chitinophagaceae; genus Niastella. The sequence goes on along the minus strand of DASUVL010000267.1, from coordinate 1,077 downwards.
CCGATAAACATATGACGTTGATTTTTATAATGGGCTTTAATGCGCGTGGCAACATCCTTCTCCACACAGTTCAGGTCCATAGGCGGTAAAAACTGCCCATCGGGCAATTGCGGTAAGCCTTCTTTAGAGCCGCTGATACCGGCGAACCGCTCTACATGATCGTACCAGGGGGCGAGGTCGCGGTAGCGGATTGGCCAGTCTACTCCATAGCCATCTTTTGCATTGGCTTCAAAATCAAAATCGCTCCAGCGGTAACTTTGCCGGCCCCACAGTAGCGAGCGACCACCCACCTGGTAACTGCGCCACCAGGTAAAAGGTTTTTTTTCCGTATAAGGGCAATCCTTCTCATTGACCCAGTGATCCATTAACTGTTCATACGCAACGGTGCTGCCCCCGCCGAACCACTCGCGGGAAATAACCGGGTTGTCTTTTTTCTGTTGGTTTGTAGCCGTACCGCGGTGCGGAAGGTCCCACGGGTTATTATTAGCGGTTTTATAGTCTTTGATATGTTCAACGTTGCGGCCCCGTTCGAGCATTAATACTTTGAGCCCTTTTTCGGTGAGTTCTTTGGCGGCCCAGCCACCGCTGATACCGGAACCGACTACAATAGCGTCATAGGTGTTTTTAATAACAGCTTTGCTGTTAACATGTAAGGAATCCCCTGGCATAGCATCGTGTTTGGTGGGTTACTAAATATAAGCCACGTCAATATAGTTGATTTGACATTTATTACCCGATGTTGGGGCATAAATATTATGTAAGGTAAAAAAAGTATATAGGCAAAAGGAATAAAGGAAACGAGGCAACAAGGGAATACAGAACAGAAGTAAGAAGTAGGAGGAAAGAAGAATTCGATGTTCCCTGCTCAGCTGGAACCGTTTCATCCGCCAGCTGGCGGACCGTCTGCCGTTTCACGACAATTTGAACTCATGGGCTTCAGCCGTATCGAAAACAGCTTTCAGGCGGATATTGGAATAATCGTTTTGATCTTTTATTTCTGTACGAAGCAAATTATCTGCATTACCGGCGAATTCATTACGCAGTTCCCTGAATTGTTCATCATCAATAACACCGCTC
>DASUVL010000266.1:0-8400 GCA_036379015.1 Niastella sp. | reverse complement strand
GAGCTTGAAATGAAAATATCTGCATTACAAACCGCTACCGGCCAGTTGAATGAAACGGAAAAGAAAGATGTTGAAAAAAGAATTAACCGTTACATCCGGGAAATTGACCGGTGTATTGCCTTATTAAGCGAATAAGTTCTTTTAAACCCGTTTTATGAGGCGCATTTTCATTTCGTCATCGCCCTGGGAAAGCTCAAGGGTGTAAACACCATATGGCAGATCGTTCAGGCCTTTCCAGGTAACGGTTTTATCGCCTTGTGGAATGTTGGTTTCGAGCCGGCTACATTCGTAACCCCGTTCATCGCGCAAGATGGCTTTAAGACTGGATTGAATGGGTGCAATCAGTTCCAGTGTCAGCACGTCGATGAAGACGTTCGACCTAATTTTAGCGAACATGTTAATCGTTTGGTTTTGGTGAGTAATCATAGAATACGAAAATTTGCATATAACCATCCAAAACGATCCTTTGTAACCCAGAAGTAAGTCAGTATCCCTGTGTGTATTGTGTGTGGATAAAAATAGAACAAGCTTTTCAAACTTGCAAGCTCATGGAAGAATTAATTCCCATAAATATTTTAATAGGCGACAGAACCTATCGTATTCGTATAACTCCTTCCGATGAAGAGGTGGTACGAAAAACGCTCAAGCTGATAAATGACAAGATTATCGAATTTAAAACCATGTTTGCCGGCAAAGACATGCAGGACTATGTGGCGATGGTAGTATTATGGTATGCCACCGAGCAAAAAGCCGGCGGCAGCCAAACCTTCATCGATAGCCAGACCGGCGAACAGTTACTGGCCATGGAGAAGTTGCTGGATAGGATGCTGTTGGATTAGGGTGGTGATTGGTCAATGGTGAATGACAGGCCTACCTGGTTACCTTGTTTAGGTACCGCTTCGCGAAAGGTGCCGCAGGCGGGTGGCAAATAGGTCCAAAGCATTGAGCCCACCCTGTAATCCCAACGTATTGGGTAATTTACTACAATCGCCCTGCAATTGGCCCCCACATGTTGGATTACTGAAAATTATACTCCCTGCAACCTGCAATTCTTCCTCACCATTAGGGGTCGGGGTTCTCTTCCACCCCTTTAGAGACTGGGGGTTAGAGGCCGGGGGTCTCAAATTCCCTGTTTTCGCCATCTACAAACAACTGACTTCAAAATGCTTGCAGCTCTGCTGCCTCTTTTTTTGTATTTTCGCACATTCACATCTCGCTATGGTAAACTTACGAAACATAGAGAGGGAGAGATAATGTAGATTTCTTTAAACATGTAAAACACAATGGATCATAGTATGTTAACCGCTATAATAGGATTAGTGGCGCTACTATTAGGGATAGTAGCAGGCAAATTCATATTTGCCCCAAACACTAAGAAAAAAATCGAGGAGGCCGAAAGCCAGGCCCGCAAATTGGTTGCCGATGCACAAACGAATGCCGAAACCATTAAACAACAAAAACAGCTCGAAGCAAAGGAGAAATTCCTGGCCCTGAAAGCCGAGCACGACAAAGAAGTACTGGATCGTAACCGTAAGCTGGGTGAAACTGAAAATCGTGCCCGTCAAAAGGAGCAGTCTATTAATCAGAAAATAGACCAGCTGGAAAAACAGATCAAGGAAAATGAGGCGATAAAGGATAACCTGAACCGGCAGATCGAAGTAGTGAACCTGAAACGTACCGAGCTCGAAAAACACCAGGAAGAACACATTCGCCGGTTAGAAAAGATTGCCGGTTTAACTGCCGAAGAAGCCAAGAAACAACTGATTGAAAGCCTGAAACAGGAAGCCCACACCCAGGCCCTGGCCCTTCAGCAGGAAATTGTAGATGACGCCCGCCAAAGAGCCAATAAGGAAGCCCGCAAGATCATCATTCAAACCATTCAGCGTACAGCGGCTGAGCAGGCTATCGAAAACTCCATCACCGTCTTCAACCTCGAAAGCGATGAAATAAAAGGTCAGATCATTGGTCGTGAAGGCCGTAACATCAGGGCTATTGAAGCCGCTACCGGTGTTGACCTGATCGTGGATGATACACCGGAAGCCATCATCCTTTCTTCATTCGACCCGTTGCGTCGTGAAATTGCCCGTTTAAGCTTACAAAGACTGGTAGCCGATGGTCGTATACACCCGGCCCGTATTGAAGAAGTGGTTGAGAAAACCCGCCGCCAGATCGAAGAACAGGTAATAGAAATAGGCGAACGTACCGTAATAGAATTAGGTATTCACGGTTTACATAAAGAACTCGTTCGCATAATAGGTAAAATGCGTTTCCGTTCTTCTTACGGACAAAACCTGCTCATGCACAGCCGCGAAGTAGCCAACCTGTGTGGTATCATGGCTGCCGAACTGGGTATGAATCCCAAACTGGCCAAACGAGCAGGTTTGTTACACGATATTGGTAAAGTGCCCGATGAAGAATCTGAATTGAGCCACGCCCTGCTGGGAGCCAAGCTGGCTGAAAAATATGGTGAGAACCCCGCTGTAGTGAATGCTATCGGCGCCCACCACGATGAAATGGAAATGCAATATGTGATCTCACCCATTGTTCAGGCCTGTGACGCCATCAGCGGCGCCCGTCCTGGAGCCCGCCGGGAGATCATGCAACAATATTTACAGCGTATCAAGGAACTGGAGAACCTGGCACTGTCGTACCAGGGGGTTGAAAAAGCCTATGCCATCCAGGCCGGACGTGAATTACGGGTAATTGTGGAAGCAGAAAAAGTAACCGACAACGATTCTGACAAGCTTTCTTTTGATATTGCCCAGAAAATTATGACCGAAATGACCTATCCCGGCCAAATCAAAGTGACCGTGATCAGGGAAAAACGGGCTGTAAACGTAGCGAAATAGAAAAAAAATCAGTAACCAGGAGCGGTTTTGGAAATTAATAATCAAAAATTAGAAATTTTCGCTACCTTTGCCTCCCCAAAATTTGAATGTCATGAATGCAGCAGTTCAATTTGTACATGAGCAGTTGACAGGAAAAAAAGAGTTCCCGAAGTTTAAAGCGGGTGACAATATAACTGTGAACTATAAAATTGTCGAAGGCGGTAAAGAGCGTATCCAGAGCTTTCGTGGCGATGTGATCAAACGTCAGGGAACTGGCCATACAGCTTCTTTTACTGTTCGTAAGATCTCCGATAGCATAGGTGTTGAAAGAACATTTCCTATTTATTCACCCAATATTGAATCTATTGAGTTGAATAAAACTGGTCGTGTTCGTCGTGCAAAACTTTACTACATGCGTGAGCGTAGTGGTAAAAGTGCGAGAATTAAAGAAAAACGCAGGAGCACTACAACTACGGCTACAGCTAAAGCTGCTGTTGCTCAATAACTCATCGGTACATAAAACTACTTAAGGCGGGATCAATAGGTTCCGCTTTTTTATTACCTGACTTTGTTAACCATCGGCAAATAGGTATGTTTTGCCGGTAGACTGATGTAATTTGCGTTACAATTATGCGTTTTACTTTACAAAAGGGCGTATTTTTGTATTTCTAACTATTTAAAAAGTTTACCATGTTACTTAGTATTAATAACCTGTTGTTGATCTCAATGCCTGGTGGTAGTGAGTGGTTGCTGATTGTATTGGCAGTGTTGGTGTTGTTTGGTGGACGTAAAATCCCAGAATTCATGCGCGGTATTGGCCGTGGTATCCGGGAGTTTAACGATGCCAAGAACAACGTGAAGAAAGAAATAGAAGACGGCATTAATGAGAAGGAAACTACTAAGCCAGCCTCCTCTTCTTCTGCTCACTAATTGACCTTTACATACCACTATTCGTAACCGATTTGTCTATTCAAAGCCGGTAACAATCTTTGTTTAAGTATCACTCAATAGCGCAATATCACCAGAACCTGCTTTCCGGCACAGCTTCCTGTGTTGAAGCGGTTCAACACTACCTGCAGCAGATCGATGCACGCAGGCATTTGAACGCGTACGTACAAACGTATGCAGAAGAAGCGCTGCAACGGGCCGCCGATCTCGATGCCAACCGTAAAGCAGGTAAGCCCACCGGCAAACTGCATGGTGTTGTAATAGCATTGAAAGATGTTATTGCCTATAAAGATCACCCGCTTACCGCTGCTTCGAAGATCCTCAAGGGATTCAGTCCCGTTTTTAATGCCACCGCTGTTGAAAGATTACTGGCCGAAGAAGCCATTATTATAGGACATACCAATTGCGATGAATTTGCCATGGGTTCTACCAATGAAAATTCATCGTATGGCAAAGTGCTGAATGCGCTCGATGAAACCCGGGTACCCGGTGGTTCTTCAGGTGGTTCGGCAGTAGCCGTTCAGGCCGATCTGTGTATGGTAAGCCTTGGTAGCGATACCGGCGGTTCTGTACGCCAACCGGCCGATTTCTGTGGCGTTGTGGGTCTTAAACCCACGTATGGCCGCATTTCACGACATGGGCTAATTGCCTATGCCTCCTCATTCGATCAAATTGGCATTTTTGCCAATAACGTTCCCGATGTAGCCCTCGTGCTTGAAGTAATTGCAGGCCCCGATGATTTTGACAGCACCGGCGCCCAGCAAAAGGTAGATGCCTATAGCCAGCTTACCCCATTGCCTGCCAAACCGCTCCGGATCGCCTATTTTAAAGAAGCCCTGGAAAGCCCGGCGCTTGATAAAGAGATCCGTGAATCGATTCTGGCATTTACCCAAAAACTGCAGGCCGACGGTCATACCGTAGAACCTGTAGATTTTGAATACCTCGATTTCATTGTTCCCGCTTACTATATTTTAACCACTGCGGAAGCCTCTTCAAACCTCTCCCGGTACGATGGGGTAAAGTATGGACACCGCAATGTGAGTAAAAACATTTCTTTAACAGATTTTTATTGTGCCAGCCGGTCAGAAGGTTTCGGCTGGGAAGTAAAAAGACGTATCATGCTGGGAACCTTCGTGTTAAGCGCGGGATACTACGATGCGTATTTTACTAAAGCACAACAGGTTCGCCAATTGCTGGTTGACAAGATTAACCTGATCTTCAACCAGTTCGATGCAATCTTACTACCTACCGCCCCCTCTACCGCCTTTACCATTGGCGAAAAGACCGAAGACCCCATCTCCATGTACCTGGCTGACATTTTTACAGTCTTTTCGAACCTTACTGGTATTCCCACCATCTCAATTCCGCTCTTTTGGCACAGTAATGGCATGCCATATGGGTTGCAAGTTATGACAAACCAATTTTCCGAGTTATATTTGCTCCAGCTATCCCAACAGTGGATGCAGCAGTTCAGTCACGCCGGCTAATGAAAAGCCTAAACCCCTTCGACCCCCGGCAATAATTCTGGAACTGTTTCTCCAAATAATCCTAAGAAAGCTTCATCCGTTTCATCCTGTGTAAACATATCTCAATCCATACCGCCGGGTCGATCATTAGTAGTTCTAAAAAACGATGATGAAACGAAAACTTTTTATTCTTTCGGGAATTTTAGGCCTGGGATGGTTATGCATGGCATATAGTACTGACCACGGAATAGCAATCAAACCAAGTGGTGAAAAGGTGAACAAGTTTGTGCTTTCTCAACAATTCGAGTTCCCTGGAAAAGTAGTAAATGACTCCGCTGATCCCCAGGAAGAAGATTTAACCCACGCATTTGAAATGGGTTACAACGCCGCCAATGGCATCCGTTTAAATCCACGCGCAATTCAGTTTGTGCAGGATTATATGGAGAAAAATGGTGAAGACCTTCGTAAAATGAAGAGTTGGGCCAAGCCGTACTTTAATATGATGGACGGCGTGCTGAAGAAATACGGTCTTCCTTCTGAATTAAAATACCTCGCAGTTATTGAATCAGAATTGAAATCAACCGCCACCTCCTGGGCAGGCGCCGTGGGTCCCTGGCAATTAATGCCCGTAACAGCCCGTGAACTGGGCCTGCTGGTTAACCGCTCCGTTGATGAACGGAAGAATTATACCAAAAGCACCCATGCGGCCGCTAAATACCTCCGTGATCTGTATAGGGAATTTGGCGACTGGTTGCTGGTAATTGCCGCCTACAATGGCGGACCCGGCAATGTATACAATGCCATTAAAAAGAGCCAGGGCAGCCGTAATTTCTGGAAGATTCAAAATAATTTACCGGCTGAAACCCGCATGCATGTTAAAAAATTCATTGGCACCCATTATATTTTTGAAGGCCAGGGCAGCGTAACCACTTTAACCAAGGCAGAAGTTACCGAACAACTGGGTGTTACAGCCACTTACCTTATCAATCGCAGGTTAACGACCAACGAAATAAGCGGAGCTAAAAGCATGGAAGTTTCTGGCAAATATTACTCTGCCGCCATTGTAAAGAATATTATGATGGAACCCGGAGAGTTTAACCGGTATAATCCCGATTTTGATGCCATCATGGCCAGCAATAACAACTTATATGAAATGAAATTGCCGGCCGATAAAATGGATCTGTTCGTAGCCAACAAATATATTATCCTCAACGAGTCGGTGCAGATGCTTTTAAGCGGCGCTACAGTGGTGAAATAATCCAGGACTCTACTTTAAATATCATTCAGAATGCCATCCGCAAGGGTGGCATTCGTGTTTTAAAACCCCAACACCTTCTTAATCGCCGCAGCTTTTAATAAGCATTCTTCATATTCCTTTTCGGGATCGCTGTAAAACGTAATGGCTGAGCCTGCCTGAAAAGAGAGATAATTATTAGCCTTATTGTACATAATGCTCCGGATCACAACATTAAAATCGAAATCCCCTTCGGGCGTAATATAGCCTACGGCCCCCGAAAAAATGCCCCGCCGGGTTTGCTCGTATTGCTCTATCAGTTCCATTACCCTTTTCTTGGGCGCCCCGGTCATGGAACCCATCGGAAATGTAGCTTTAATGGCTTCTATAAAATGAATATCGTTGCGCAATCGTCCACTAACGGTAGAGATCATCTGATGCACCTGCGGAAAACTATAAATGCCAAACAACTCTTCTACCTGCACAGAAGCTTCCTCACAGATCTTCGACAGATCATTACGCACCAGGTCAACGATCATTACATTTTCTGTACGGTCTTTAGCGCTGCGATATAAATCCTCTTTACTTTTCACATCCTCCCCTGCATCCTGCAGGTTGCGCTGCGAAGTTCCTTTTATAGGTTGTGAAAAGATGTGATCACCCTCTTTCTTTAAATAACGTTCGGGACTGGCGCATAACAAATATTGTTGGCCGGTTTTATAATAGGCAGCAAAGGGATTGGGTGAGGTATCGCTCAATGAGCAGTATACTGATAAGGGATCAATGGCGACGTTTTCTGCAAAAAACTCCTGGCAGAAATTTATTTCATAACAATCGCCGCGCAGAATATGCTGCTGCAATTGTTGAACAGTATGAATATATGTTTCCTTGCTAATGCGGCTATTGATCAATGTGGGTAGCTGTTGATCAAATGCAGTGATGGGTTCAATTGCGCATATTTCATGAAAAATGGTTTCATGGCGGGCGTCAAAAGCGCCAATCAACAGCTCATGCTCGCTTAATTGCAGAATAACTTCAGGGATAAAAAAACAAAGGTCAGGAAAACCAACATGATCTGTATTGCCACTGGTCAGTCCTTCTGTTTCATTTTTCAGGTCATAACTTAAATGACCAAAGAGCCAGTCCCTGTTTTGCTCATACAGCTGCTGCAGCTGCTCAAATGCAGTGCCAGCGGAGCTTACAAGCGTCTGCACCGATCCGGCCGCAGCCATACATTCAAAACTATGGTGCGGTAAATGATAATGCTGGTTGTCGAGAAAACAACAAATGTTGAACTGGTTAGTCCAGTTCAACATTTGTAATTTGGTTCGCTGAAAATCAGCGACGGGAAATGATATGAATTGTCTGCGCACTGTAGAAACAGGGTGAGCAGTAATAGAAGTAACCACTAAAAGTCCTCCTCGTCGTCATCAAAGCCGCGATCGTTGAAGAGATCAAGGTCTTTGAACTCATCATCGACGCCAAGGTCGTCGTCATCTCCTTTGCCCTTTTTTGCGCCGGTTCCGGCACTGCTACCGCCACTAACTTTTTTTCCTTTTGATTTGGGTAAATCAAATTCTTCAAAGTCAGGGTCCCAGTCTTCGTCTTCTTCCGGTTTGTCCCAGTCATCTACTTCATCATCCACATCGCTGTCATCATCATCATCTTCCTCTTCATCAGATTTCTTAGAAGGGGATTTACCTGCTTTTTTAGCGGTCTTCGGCGTGTCTAACTCTTCATCTTCCATGTCTTCATCGTCCTCATCTTCATCTTTCTTTGGTTTCGATGAGGCTTTTTTCGGAGTTTCCTTAGAAGACTTTGGTGCAGAGTTTCCGCCGGTCTTTTTTTCCTTGTCAGATTTTGCTGCCATTGTCTGGTAAGATTATGTGTGTAAAATTTCGGCGAAGTTTTTAATTCGCCAAAT
>DASUVL010000265.1:0-2020 GCA_036379015.1 Niastella sp. | reverse complement strand
CGCGACCTGTGGACCAACATGCCGATGTTGTGGGTGCTACAATCGTATTATGAATATTCGAACGATGCGCGGGTGCTTACCTTTCTAACCAACTATTTCAAATGGGAGATGGCGTTGCCCGATGATCAGTTCCTCGAAGATTACTGGGAGAACAGTCGAGGCGGCGATAATATGTACAGCGTATATTGGTTGTATAACCGCACCGGCGAGTCCTGGTTGCTGGAGCTGGCCACGAAAATAGACCGCAATACTGCCAACTGGCGACAAAAAGACAATTTACCGAACTGGCATAATGTAAATGTGGTGCAATGTTACCGCGAGCCGGCCACATACTATATGCAAACCAATAACCCCGCCGATCTGGAAGCCACGTACAACGATTACCGGTTGGTACGCGCCAAGTATGGACAGGTACCCGGCGGTTTGTTTGGATCAGATGAAAATGCGCGCAAGGGCTATGATGATCCGCGGCAGGCGGTGGAAACCTGTGGCATGGTAGAACAAATGACCAGCGATCAGTTGTTGCTGCAATTCACCGGCGATGCTATGTGGGCCGACAATTGTGAAGATGTAGCCTTTAACATGTTTCCCGCGGCGTTCATGCCCGACTACCGGAGCCTGCGGTATTTAACGGCGCCCAATATGGTGGTGAGCGATAGTAAGAACCATGCGCCCGGAATTGCCAATGAAGGACCGTTCCTGATGATGAATCCGTTCAGCAGCAGGTGTTGTCAGCACAACCATTCGGCCGGCTGGGCGTATTATGCAGCCAACAGTTGGATGGCTACGCCCGATAACGGACTGGCCGCGCAATTATATGTAGAAGGCGATGTAACCGCCAAAGTGGGCGAGGGGACGGAAGTAACATTAGCCACCAAAACGCACTATCCGTTTGAAGAAGCTATTGACATCACCGTGACCGCACCACGTACAACGAACTTCCCTGTGTACCTGCGGATACCCGGCTGGTGTACAAAAGCGACGATAACCGTCAACGGAAAGCCGGTAGCGACCAAAACGACAGCGGGCACGTATGTACAGTTATTGCGCACCTGGAAAAACGGCGACAAAATAAAACTGCAACTGCCCATGCAATTGCAATTGCGTCAATGGGCGAAAAACAAAAACAGTGTGAGCATCAACTATGGAGTGCTCACATTCTCTTTGTTGATCAAAGAAGAATACAAACAACAGGACAGCAAGGCAACGGCGATCTACGATTCGCGCTGGCAGGAGAATGCGGATGTAACCGCCTGGCCTTCGTTTGAGATCTTTGCTGGTTCTCCCTGGAATTACGGATTACTGGTAAACGCGCAACAGCTCAATAAATCATTTACTATAAAAAGGAAAGCCTGGCCAAAGGATGATAATCCGTTCACGAATGCCACGGCGCCCATTGAACTCACTGCCACGGGCAAACAACTCCCCGGCTGGACGATAGATCAGTATGGCTTATGCGCGGTGTTGCCACAAAGTCCGGTCGCCGCCAGCGGTGCAACCGTGCCCTTAACCCTGGTGCCTATGGGCGGAGCGAGATTAAGGATTAGTGCGTTTCCGGTGGTGAGGGAGTGAAGGGTCAATCAATTTGATTTGGAATATATTTCTCCCCTTTTTCCCAAGCTTCGGCAATTTTAAAATAATTGGGGAATTCGTTGGCTAGCTTCATTGTCCAATTCTCAATGAATTTAGGATTATTACTATTAGGTCTTGGGTTAGCTGTATTCATCCTAGCTTGGACAGGTGTCCTTACCGCATCCCCCATAATGACTACATGTTGTTGAGGTAGAATAGGCAGTTGCTGAAGTATATCTTCATTAGCGACTGATACTAACTGCCTGACATATTTTTGATCTTCCGGATTCTGAAGTCTGTGAATAATGAAAGAGTTACATTGGGACAAAACAGTTTTTGATAATTCAGATGGTCGCTGACTAGAAATCAATAATGATATGCCGTATTTGCGGCCTTCTCTCGCAATACGTTCAAAAACCTTTTTTGCTATTGATTCTCTATCATTTCT
>DASUVL010000264.1:0-2667 GCA_036379015.1 Niastella sp. | reverse complement strand
TTCAACTTTTGGCCAAACGAAGAAAAGGAGGCGAATACAAGAATGGTCAATAAACGCATGAAAAGGTTCATTGTACTAATTTTTCAGGCTTAGGTGCAAACAAAGGTATACTTAGACAAAGCCTATACCAATAATTGTTTGTCAAAAAATTGGAAAGTTTGCAAAACCGGTGCCCCGGTGTGAAAAGCACTGCTGGCCATACTTCGGCTGTGCAGCCAGTGGAGAAATAATACTATTTTAACACATTTTTCAGGGTAAATACAAAAGAGCCAAATGTAAACGGGTACCCTATTTGAAAAGGATGCATTTGTACCTGTTTTTGGCAGTTATAAGCGACTAAACGAACAATATATTTTATTATTTGTTTGTAAAAGCCTGGTAACCCCATCATTCGGAAACAAGTGTGCTCCAATGTGCTATATTAATTTTGTTTAACATCGTTTTTTTCTTTATAAGCTCGCCTTTTTTCCTTTACTTTTGCAGATTGCCCTTTTTTGAACCAGCGGCAAACAGGAAATTTAAAAAATAGCATGGCACTACCTCATCTTATTAAGTACGTGTACACCAATGGAACTGATGAAGTAATCCGTAGGGGAAAGAAGATACACGCCATCGGATATGTGGAACTGGTGGACTATGATGAATTACTTGATTCTGTAACCTTCAGGGTGAAAGATGACAGCTATAGCACCTATTACAAAGTAAACATACAGAAGTTTAAAGATTCACGCACGCTTTCGGTTCGGTGTGCATGTCCTTATAACCTGGGTGATATTTGCCGCCATGAAGCGGCAGCGCTTATTCAGCTGCAGGAAATGCTGGATAAAAATATGCTGAAGACCGAAAAGGTGGATTATGATCAGAAGCATACCGTAGTGAAGATGAAGTTTATTGATCTGAAAACATTACGGTTGCTATGCTCGCCCGAAACTTATACCGAAGCAGAAACATACCTTCGTACGCAACGTGTAGAAATGGAATATGCGCAGGACGAAGTGGTGAAAGCTACAGTGAGCATCGATGGTACGCCGTGGAAAGTGGTTATTCGCAAAAACGAAGAAAGAAATTTTGATACCAGTTGCAATTATGAAGATAGTCAGCATCCGCTTTGTTTGCCTAAGGTGATCGTTTTTCTGCAATTGTTGAATGCATATGGTCCCTATTATTTTGATAGCATCCGCAACTGGGATAAAGAAAAAAATAAATTACTGGAAGCTTATGGCTACCAACTGAGCGATAATCTCGAGGGCAAGTTTGAATTTACCTATAAAGACGGAAAGCCTTTTTTACGGGTGCTCGATATTTCTATCAAGCGTATATCGCCACAGGATGCTTCCCGGGCAAAACCAAAGCCTGTGATGGCCGAAGCGCCGACTGCTGACGAAAACGAGACTGCAGAGGAAGCGGAAAAAGCAGCCCGGTTTTCACACCGCATAGGCGTCGTATTTAATTTCAACCAGGAGAGTTATCCCGGATTTTCCGTTGATGCCATCAGTGGTGAAATAAACGAAGATGCCACCCAATTCGTTGGTAAAGTAGAGAAACTTGACCTGAGCAAGTTTGTTAACATTGAGGTGTATAGCGAAACTGACAAGGGAATGATACCCCAGTTACGCAAAATGCAGGATGTGGAGGTAACTAAATACCTTAACCGCAATTCGCCTTTTAGCGGCATTTGGGAAAACATCATTCATCATGAAGAAGATGATCTGCCCGAAGAAACCAAGGCCCTGATGGTAGAATATCTGCATCCCAAGCTGAAAAAGCTGTTTGTAGAAATAGCTGCCAATCCGTTTATATTTTATCTGAATGGCAAAAATGTATTCAAAACTGATAACCTGCACACAGCAGGTATAGTAACAGATTATATTACGCCCTACTTTAAGGTGATTGCCGCTAAGAATAGTTATGAGATGGAGTGCTGGGTGAAGCTGAATGGGCAACAGGTGAATATTTGTGATAACAGTATAAACAGCAGTCTGCTTTTCTTTTATAACGATAATTTGTTTTTGTGGGATAAACCGGAAGATGTAAGCCTGGTGACCCAGTTTCACGGTAAAGGAGGAAAACTGGTTTATTCAAAAGCCGACTGGCCTGAGCAATTGCGTAAGATGGTATTGCCACTTACCAAAGAATACCATGTTGAATTTGATAGCACCCTGGTGAGTGAAGTAAAAGACGGCGATCCTGAAAAACGCGTGGTGTTGCAGGAAAAAGGCGATTACCTGGTATTTCAACCGCTGTTCTCTTATAAAGGATTTGAAACAAAACCAGGTGGTAAAGATGAGCTGGTAATACCGGATACCGAGAAAGTGGTGATAGTGCACAGGAATAGAGAAAAAGAAACGCAGTTTATACAAAAACTGGAAGCCCTCCATTCCGGGTTTATCAGACCTGAAGGTGGTCAGCAACTGGCGCTGAAAGGCAGTGATGTTTTGAAAAACAACTGGTTCTTTTTGTTTGTTGATGCGATGAAGGAACTGAAGATCCCCGTGTTTGGGTTTGATGCATTGAAGAACTTTCGCTTTAATACCGCCCGCCCGCAAACAAAAATTCATATCAGCAGCAATACCGATTGGTTCGACGCGCGCGTAGATATTGTTTTTGGCGATCAAAAGGTAACCATTGCCGATGTTAAGAAAGCGCTGGCCAACCGGCAACAGTTTG
>DASUVL010000263.1:0-3973 GCA_036379015.1 Niastella sp. | reverse complement strand
CTGCCGGTACCTGTAATGGCACCTGTAAATAATTTTGCGACCATACACTGGCCGCTTCCGATGCTGTTTGTTCAACGCCATTGATCACCGGGCGAACGGTGTAAGCGCTGTTGGTGGTAATGTTGTCGACATAGTTGGTTGAACCGGTGATGGGCGTTGCGTTCAGCAAGGTGGTATTCCGGTATACATTGAATCCTATACCGGCGGCATCGTTGCCGAATAACCGCCAGCCTACGTATACCTGGCTGCTGCTGGTACGTACTGCTACTACACCCCGGTTCAATCGTTCCATTTGTTTTTGGGCTGTTAAACGCCCGGGTGCAATGGAGAGCAATAAAAGAAGGGTGAATGTACAACTGTTGAAAGTTGTGGAAAGGTTGTTGCGAAAAAGGCATAGCAAGCCCTTTGTCGCAGGATAAGTAAATGCGAACTTCATATGGCTGTTTTTTAGTTAGAAAATCATCGGGATTGATCTTTTCCAACTGGTTGGGTTGCTGGCAATCGTTGTACAGATCATGAAGTACGGATAGTGAAGAAAGTTAGTTGTAGTCACCGGCAAAACCATCCTGAACTGTTCTGAGGAATGTGATGACCTGTAAGGTGCATCATCGGGGCTTGCGCAATCGGCAAGAGCAATTGTCCCGACTTGTCGGGAACAGGTCTTGCCCATAAACCCGACCTGTCAGGACCGCTTATGCCATCTGTTAATTCAGGATTCTATGGCGGACCTTACAGGTCTTTGTACTCGTTTAATTGTTCAAAATACCTTAATACGTAATAGTTTTATCCTATTTACTTTTGCAAACAAAAACACATGAGAATATACGCGGCTCTTATAACCCTGTTTTCCCCGTTAATGCTGGTAGCCCAGGTGGATACTACCCAGCACGTAGTACCCGGCCGTAGCAACAGTACCCAGCAACAGCAAAAACCTTATGTGATCCTGATATCGGCCGATGGCTTCCGCTACGACCTGGCTGATAAATACCAGGCAAAGCACCTGCAACAGCTGCGCAGCAGCGGGGTAGCAGCAAAGGCAATGATCCCTGCCTATCCTTCCCTTACTTTTCCCAATCACTATACATTGGTAACCGGTTTATACCCCTCGCACCATGGACTGGTTGATAATTCTTTTTACGATAAAAAAAGAAATGAAAGCTACCGGCTGGGCAATCGCAAAGCTGTTGAGGACAGCAGTTGGTATGGAGGCACACCATTGTGGGTGCTGGCAGAACAGCAACAAATGGTTACGGCCAGCTTTTACTGGGTAGGTTCCGAAACGGCCGTTAAAGGAGTTCGTCCAACCTATTATTACCGGTATAACGATTCTATTGATATTGATACCCGCATACAGGCGGTAAAGAACTGGTTAACGCTACCCGAAGACAAACGTCCGCACTTCATTACCTTTTATATGCCGGAAGTAGATCATGAAGAACATTTTTATGGTCCTGATTCAAAACAAGCGGAGGAAGCGGTACACTTCATTGATGAAAGTATTGCGAAAATGGTACGAATGACCGATTCGTTAAAGCTGCCGGTGAATTATATTTTCTTATCCGATCATGGCATGATCACAGCTGATACCCTGAACCTGCTGCCCAAGCCTGCAGCACTTGATACCACCAAATTTAAAATGCCCGATGGGGATGTGTTGGTGCACTTGTATGCTTATAATGAAAAAGATATTCAACCAACTTATGCGGCATTGAAAAAGGAAGCGGTTGATTATGATGTATACCTGGCCAGTGAAGTGCCGGCCCGCTGGCATTATGGAGCAAGTGACGACCTGTACCAACGCATTGGCGATATCATCCTGGTGCCGCATGCACCCAAATCGTTCAGTTTCCGCAAGCGCAGGCCTCTGCTGGGCAAACATGGGTTCGATAATGCCCTGCCCGAAATGCATGCTACTTTTTATGCCTGGGGACCGGCATTTAAAAAACAGTTGCAGATTGATGCCTTCGAGAACGTACACGTGTATCCGTTGATAGCGCAGATATTGGGGTTGACGGTTACTGAAAAGATAGATGGTTCATTGAAGGTTCTTGGGCCTATATTGAAGTAGCATGCCTTGAAATGAGAAATGAAGAATTAGAAATGAGGAATGAAAAAGTGAAGTAAGGTTGAATATCGAATATCCAATGTTGAATGTAGAAGTGAAGGCAACTGGTTTTGCGTTAGGCGTTCAACCGTATTTGCTTTCTGCTTTCAGCTTTTGGCTTGTATTGCGTGCAGCGTGAAGCGTGCGGCTGTATTCACCATTGACCATTCACGATTCACCCCTTCGCACTCTTTTTGCATCTCATACCCCACACTTCGAAAACAATGCAAGACTCAATTTTAATAATTGGCGCCGGTGCATCCGGCCTCATAGCCGCCCGCAGGTTATCGGCGGCCGGTCATCCCGTAACGGTGCTGGAAGCGAATGACCGCATAGGCGGAAGAATTCATACCATACAACCGACCGGATTTGTGCGGCCCATTGAGGCCGGCGCAGAATTTATGCATGGAAAACTGCCGCTTACTATGCAATTACTGAAAGAAGCGGGCGTAGACTATCAACCGGTAGCCGGTAAAATGATCCGGGTAAAAAACGGACAATGGTCGGAGCAGGAGGAATTTGTAGAAGGATGGGATGAACTTATGCATCGCATGGCCACGTTGCAAACAGATATGACCCTGGCCGATTTTCTACAGCAGTATTTCAGTGAAGAGAAATATACGCCATTACGACGATCGGTTCAACGTTTTGCCGAAGGATTTGATGTGGCCGATATACACCAGGCCAGTGTATTGGGCATCCGCGACGAATGGATGCATGAACAGGATGAACAATACCGTATTCGGGGCGGATACCAACAGCTCATACAATATCTTCAAAAAGCAAGCATAGCCAATGGTTGTATCATACATACTTCCTGTACGGTAAAAACGATCCGTTGGCAAACAAACCACGTGGAAGCTGTAACAGCCAGTGGAAAGGTGTTCACTGGTCAAAAAGTGATCATTACAGTTCCATTGGGCGTGTTGCAAGCCGGGCCGCAGCATACGGAAGCCATCTCGTTTGAACCGGCTATTGAAACACACATGGAGGCCTTGCAACAAATAGGGTTTGGGGCTGTAGTGAAAGTGATATTACAGTTTAGCGAAGCATTCTGGTTGCGAAATGGAAAAGAGGCCGGGTTTTTATTAAGTGAAGAAACAATACCCACCTGGTGGACTTTACTGCCTGATACGGATCCCATATTAACCGGCTGGCTGGGCGGGCCGCCAACTGCCCGGTTTAGGGAGGCAGGGGAGGAGACGATCATTCAACACGCAATACAATCATTGGCCAATATTTTTTTACTCCCTGCTGCTGCGATAAAAGCATTATTAACCGCTTCGCATGTAGTGCGGTGGCAAAACGATCGGTATAGTTTGGGAGCTTATAGTTATAATAAGCTATTTACCACTTTGGCCCGTCAGTTGTTGAATGAACCCGTTCAAAACACGCTGTTCTTTGCCGGTGAAGCCATGTACGAGGGTATCAATGGAGGGACGGTGGAAGCGGCACTTGTCTCAGGGGTTGAAATTAGCAAGTTAATAAGTTGATAGAGTTGATAGAGGTGATAGGGGTGATAAAGTTAATAGAGTTGATAATGTTGACAGACCTGCCGGGTTAAACCCTTTATCAACTTTTAAACATTTCAACTTTTCAACTTACCTCAACTAATCGTAAATCTACTACTTCAATAAAATCATTGATCATCCTGTATAGTTGTTTGGATATTAAAGAGCAAGGGAAGAAAAAAAATGCACACTTTCCGTTAACATATCATTACAAGTGGCAGCATTTTTGTTATATAGTGGTCGATTAATTGTTACCTATGAAGAAGATTGGTGAGGCATCATACTGATAGTAGCGGAAGTTTTTCTCTGTGTTACATTTTCCTTCCGTTTTTTTGTTTTTTCTGTAGCAGATCTATTG